>NZ_JAYRLZ010000050.1:0-19812 GCF_041904975.1 Chitinimonas sp.
CCGGTTGTGCTGCCCGCAACCAGAATCCTTGCCCGCGTCTGCAATACGACCGCTTCTCCGGTGGCAATCCGCTGCTGAAGCCGGAAAAGGCTGACAGCATCAATGTCGGCTTCGTATTCGAGCCAACCAAGTCGCTGAGCATCGGCGCTGACTACTTCATCATCAACAAGGATGAAGAAATCGGTCTGGTCCCGACGCAATATGTGCTGAGCAATACGCCCTATGCACCGGGCAAGCTGACGCCGTTCCAGGGTTCGCTTGGCGTGGAGCGTGATGCAGCAGGTACCGTGGTCAAGATCCTGACCGGCCAGGCTAACCTGGGCAAGCGCGAAATCCGTGGTTTCGACTTCAACACCCAGTTCCGTACCCGCGTGGCCGGTACTCGCCTGGTGTTCGGTGCCGATACTACCTACTACGACAAGTACAAGCAGTCTGATCTGCCGGGCGCACCGCTGTATGGTCGCCTGGGCCTGATCAACCTGCCGCGCTACAAGGCTGTGTTCACGGCTGACGCGGAAATGGGTGATACCACCGCTCGCCTGACCCTGAACCACCTGGGCCCGATGTTCGACAAGTCGCGTGAATCGGCAGACAAGCCGGTGACCGATGCTGATCGCGAGATCGGTACCTTCACCACCGTGGATCTGTCTGCTTCGTACAAGGGCTTCAAGTCCTTCGTACTGGCAGGTGGTATCAAGAACCTGCTGGATCGCGAGCCGCCGTTTGCCAACAACGACTCGCGTACCCTCGGCTTTGCCCAGGTGCACGATATCCGTGGTCGCTTCTTCTACGGCAACGTGACTTACCGTTACTAAGATCTGCCTAGTAGTGTGACGAAAAGCGCCAGGGAAACCTGGCGCTTTTTTTGCTTACCGGATAAGCAGGCGCAGAATGAATCAAATTACCGGCGACTAGCGCATGCCCCTGCAGAGCCGGGGCCAGCTTGATTGAGGATGGATCGTTGATTTTCGCCGTTCTATCCCGGCCGCGGCTCCCCCGCATTGTGCGTTGGGTGTTTTGTTCAGCACCTGCATGGGAGCAGATAAAAAAACAGCCTCCGTTTCCGGAGGCTGCTTCAGGTCTGATCCAAACTGCTTTACCAGAACTTGTAATTTGCACTGGCACTGAATACACGCCCGGCGGCGCTATGCAGCGTGCTGTCATAGCCGATGAAGTTGCCTGACGAGGTGCCGCCATTGGGGTCGTACGGAGCGGCGCGGTCGAACAGGTTGACGATATTGAAGCCCAGCGTCAGATTCTTGATGCCGCTGTAGTTGTAAGCCATATCGAAGGTGGTCCACGACGACACGCTGCAGTCCGGATGGAGCTTGGTGTATTCCGGCACGCGCGACGGAAGCCCGTAGTGGCAGAACTGCGGGTCGTTCAGCGTGATGCCGTCGTCGGTCTGGCGCACCAGCGATACGCTGCTCACGTAGTTGATCTTGCCGGTCAGCGCGTGATCGCCACGGGTCCAGGTGCTGGACAGGCCGAACTTGGTGCGCGGAATGTCGCCGGTGGAAGTGGCAAAATTGGCCAGACCACCTCGTGTACCGACAACGTTGTACAGCGGATCGCCTTCTTGCTGGCCCTTGGAATAGCTGATCACATAACCAAGGTTCAGGCGCGATGACAGCTTGCCATACTCGCCCAGATTGTTGCGCAGTGCCAGCTCGATATCGACGCCCTTCACCACGGTACTGCCGGAGTTGATATAGGGCGTTCCTACCGACCACAGCGGGCCGGTTCCCGGAATCGGCTTGCCGCTGGCATCCTTGAGGAAGGAATCCGGATTCGGATTGCGCAAGATATAGCTTGCATACAGCTCGGGGTGGTTGACCACGAAGGTGCCATCGAGCAGGTCTACTTCCTTGTCCTTGCGGATGCGGTAGTAGTCGATGATCACATCGAGATTGTTCAGGGGGCCCCATACCAGGCCAAAGGTGGTGCTCCTGGACTTCTCCGGCTTCAGGTTCGGATTGGCCGAAGCGATACCGGATACCGACTTGCTGCAATCAAGTGCTTCTGCGCCATCCTTGCCGCAACGCACCGGGTCGGAAAAGCTGTTCAGGAAGAACTGGGTGGCACCTTGCTTGATCTGCACCAGTGCCGGAGCGCGGAAGCCTTCGGAATAGGTGCCGCGCAGGGTCAGCGACTTGGTGGCCGACCACTTCAATCCCACTTTCGGGACAAAGTTTCCGGCAAAGCCGTCGTACTTGTCGTAGCGACCAGCCAGTTCCGCTTCCAGGTTTTCCAGGAAGGGTGCACGTGCTTCCACGAATACCGCACTGACATTGCGTTTGGCATTGCTGGCCTGATTGGCGAGGCCGATGATCGAGCCGCTGGCGGTGGCAGGATCGGGCACGATTTCCATCTTCTCTTCACGCAACTCGATACCGGTGGCGAAGCCGATGGCGCCGCCGGCCAGTTCACCGAACTCGGTCGACGCTTTGGCATCCCATTCGGTCAAGGTGCTCTTGCCGGTCATGACTGCAGTACGCGCCAAGGTCGGCGATTTTGCCAGGTCGGCCAAGCGGACATTGTTGTCCAGTGCGTTCTTGACAGTGGCATAGTCCAGGAAGCCGCCATTGGTTTCCTTGCGCTTGGACTCATTCCAGGTCAGCGCCGATTCCCAGTCCCAGCCCCAGTTACTGCCTTTCAGTCCGGCCAGCAGGCGGGTATTTTCATTGGTGTTTTTGCGCGCGGACGGGGTGTCGACAAAGCGGTAGACCACGGCAACACGTTGCGGTGTGGCCGTGCCATTGGTCGGGTTATCCGGGTGACCCACCGGCAGGACAGCATTGAACTGGGCTGGTGCGCCGCCGAGCGGGAACACTGCTGTGGGGGTTCGGCCATCGATGGTGCGTGAGGCAGAGGTGTAGTACCGGTCGCTCTTGGCATAGGCGGCCTCGGCAAAGCCGGTCAGGTTGTCCGAGAACCGGAAGGTGCCGCGCGACATGATGCTCTCGTCGTCTGCTTTGCCGGCAGCCTCGGAAAAGCCATAGGCGTTATAGGCGCAGAATTTCTGGCCGACCAGCGGGTTAGTGGCCGTCAGCCACTGCGGGGACGCGGTACTGCCGGTGACGATTTGCGATGCCGCGCATCCGGACAGATTCTGGCCGGCAAAGCGATTGAAGGAGCCGCTGCCAGGGCGTGCTTCCTTGTAAAACAGCGGGATCTCACTGGCAATGCTCGAATAATTGCTGTTCCAGCCGTTCAGATATTTCAGTTCATCGGTGGCGACATCTTTCAGATCGGTAATGGATACGCGGTCGCGATGCGAGTAGTCGCCGGCAACCATGACGTTGTAGCCATTGCTGTCCATATCGCCAAAGCCGGCGAAGAAGTTGGCGCGTTGCCGGCCGAATTTGCCATTGTCGTTGGCGGCCAGGCTGGCGCTGCCTTCTGCGCCGTTGTAATTGCGCTTGGTGATGAAGTTGATTACCCCGGCAACCGCATCCGAGCCATACACGGCCGATGCGCCATCCTTGAGGATTTCAATCCGCTCGATTGCTGAAAGCGGCAGGCTGTTCAGGTCATAAATGGTGGATTGGCCCGAGTTCGGGTCGGCATAGGCGGCTGGCGCCAGGCGACGGCCGTTGAGCAGTACCAGGGTCGAGGCGGAACCGAGGCCGCGCAGCGAGGCGGTGGACACACCGCGTGAGAAACCGCCATCAGCTGAATCGATGCCATTGCCGGCGCCGAGTGCCGGGATCTTCTGCAGCAGTTCCGGAATCGAATTGGCGCCGCTTTGGCGGATTTCCACGGCGGTCACCGTCTGGACTGGCGATGCCGAGCGCGTGCTGCGCTTGATGTTGGAGCCGGTAACTTCGATTTTCTCGATCTTTTGTACTTCGCCGGCGGCCAGGGCCGGGATGGCCACGCCGATGGCACTGATGGCCAGCGCCAGATGGGTGAGTTTCATGCGGTAGTCCCTTATCCAGTAGAAATGAAGGTTGCTCAAACGCCTGTATTGCCACGTCAGCCGCAGATTGGCGCGATGACCGTCGCGTGATTGATTGTTATGGAAACGTAAACAAACGCTAAATTTATATGCGCTGCTGTTGCATGGATGCCATGGCGCACTGTTGCATTTCTGGCAGGGTAGTGCCGGCAGATGCTGGCGTGGCGCGGAAGTTGGCTGAGGGGAAAGGCCTTGCAGCGCAGAATGCCGACGCACGCTGTTTTTGCTGAGTATGAATGTAGTCAAGCACTTGCTTGCTACTGTTTTGCGCGACTTATCGGCGCGAATTTGCGACAATTACGCCCCGATTTCAGTTTGTCTGGTCGTATTACCTTGTAGTTCGGCCGCGCAGCCTACTCACGCCGAGGTCCTCATGCAGTTTGCTCCCCCCGCCTATATCAAGCATCAAGCCCTGCTCGACTGGGTGGCCAAGGTGGCCGCTCTCACCAAGCCTGACCGGATTCACTGGGTGGATGGCTCCGATGAAGAAAACGCCGAGTTGCTGGCGCAGATGGTGGCGGCCGGCACGCTGACCAAGCTGAACCCGGAAAAGCGCCCGAACAGCTATGCCGCTTTCTCCGACCCCAGCGATGTGGCGCGGGTGGAAGATCGCACCTATGTGTGCCCGGCCAACAAGGAAGATGCCGGTCCGAACAATAACTGGATGGCGCCACACGAGATGCGCGGCATTCTCAATGGCCTGTTCGATGGCTGCATGCGCGGCCGCACCATGTATGTCATTCCGTTCAGCATGGGTCCGCTCGGCTCCCATATTGCCCATGTCGGCATCGAAATCACCGATTCACCCTATGTGGTGGCATCGATGCGCATCATGACCCGCATGGGCCGTGCCGTGTACGACGTGCTGGGCAGCGATGGCGACTTCGTGCCGGCCATCCACACGGTCGGCGCGCCGCTGGCCGAGGGTGAGGCCGATGTGGCCTGGCCGTGCAATCGCGATACCAAATACATTGTCCACTTCCCCGAGACCCGTGAAATCTGGTCCTACGGTTCCGGCTATGGCGGCAATGCCCTGCTCGGCAAGAAGTGCTTCGCACTGCGCATCGCCTCCACCATGGGGCGCGACCAGGGCTGGCTGGCCGAACATATGCTGATCCTCGGGGTGGAAAGCCCGGCTGGCGAGAAGTCGTACGTGGCAGCTGCCTTCCCATCGGCCTGCGGCAAGACCAACTTCGCCATGCTGATTCCGCCCAAGGCTTATCAGGGCTGGAAGGTCACCACGGTGGGCGACGATATCGCCTGGATCAAGCCGGGCAGCGACGGCAAGCTGTATGCCATCAACCCGGAAAACGGCTACTTCGGCGTGGCGCCGGGTACCAGCGAGAAGTCCAACCCGAACGCGATGGCGATGCTGCGTGAGAACGTCATCTTCACCAATGTGGCGCTGACCGACGATGGCGATGTGTGGTGGGAAGGCATGAGCAAGGAGGTGCCCGAGCATCTGATCGACTGGCAGGGCAAGGACTGGACGCCAGCCATCGGCCGTGAAACCGGTCGCAAGGCGGCCCACCCGAATTCGCGCTTTACCGTGTCGGCCACCCAGTGTCCCTCGCTCGACCCGGCCTGGAACGACGCCAGTGGCGTGCCGATTTCGGCGTTTATCTTCGGCGGTCGCCGCTCGTCTACTGTGCCGCTGGTATTCGAGGCAGCCGGCTGGGGCGAAGGCGTCTATATGGCCGCCACCATGGGTTCGGAAACCACCGCTGCTGCGTTTGGCGCGCAAGGTGTGACCCGTCGTGACCCATTCGCCATGCTGCCGTTCTGCGGCTATCACATGGGCGACTACTTCAACCACTGGTTGAAGATCGGCCAGCAAGTGGCCAATCCGCCGCGTATTTTCTGCGTGAACTGGTTCCGCCTTGATGCCGATGGCAAGTTCATGTGGCCAGGCTTTGGCGAGAATATGCGCGTGCTGGAATGGATGGTCGGCCGGGTACAGGGCAAGGCGCAAGCACGCGAAACCGTGCTGGGCTGGATGCCGAGCTATGCCGACCTCGACTGGACCGGTCTCGATGAAGTGAGCGCCGAGCAGTTCGACGCCATGATGCAGCTCGATGTCGACGCCTGGCGCGGCGAAGTGGCAGCGCACGCCGACTGGTTTGCCAAGCTGGCTGACCGCCTGCCGCAAACGCTGGCCGACAAGCGCGATGCCTTGAGCGCCGCCCTGTCTGCCTGATCGTCACCAGGTAGCACGCCAGCCAAGCCACCCAGCCGGGTGGCTTTTTTCATGGCGTTTGATCGGGCATCGCATACTATCCAGTGATCGGATTGAGCTGGCGAGGTGAATGATGAGACGCATGCTCGGCGCACTGTGGCTGGTTTGCTTGCTATCGGCGGCCGTGGGCGAGGCGCGCACCGTCAGCCCCATTCCGGTAAGCCTTGGTGCGTTCAGTGCCTGGCCGGACTTCATCGGCAAAAGTCTGTATATCCGGGTCACCGGTTCGGCCAGCGGCAGCGTTTGGGGAAGCGGCCCATACACCAGCGATTCGGTGCTGGCCACGGCTGCGGTGCACGCCGGTCTGCTGCGCGATGGCGAGACCGGTGTCGTCAAAGTGAATATTCTTGGGCCGCAGACTGCCTATCTTGCCAGCACCGCCCATGGCGTCAGCAGCCTTGCCTATGGTGCGACCGACCGCAGCTATACCCTGGCGGCCGATGACGGTGGCGATAACCCGGCACTGCCCGATCCGGGTGGATTGGCCGCCTATCGTGGCAATGTCGGTGGCGTCTACCTGTTTACGGTAACCGGCAAGCGCAATGGTGTGGTGTGGGGCACCAATACCTATACCGACGATACCGCGCTGTCGGCGGCCGCCGTGCATGCCGGCGTGCTGGCCGATGGGGCAAGCGGCATTGTGCGAGTGGTGCTGGTGCCTGGCCTTGCCAGTTACGCCGGGTCGGAGCGCAATGGCATCAAGAGCGGCAACTATGGCAACTGGACTGCCAGTTACACGGTTTCCAATCCCGCTGGCACCACGCCATTGGCGGCATTTCCCGGCATGCGCGATAACCCGCTGGATGATCCGGGCAGCCTCGTCGCCTATACCGGCCATATCGGCGCGGTGGCTTATTTCAACGTGACGGCGGCGCCTTCCGGTCAGTTGTGGGGGAGTGGCATCTATACCCTCGATTCCAATCTGGCCGCAGCGGTACAACATGCCGGCGTGCTGGCGACGGGTCAGCGCGGCCTCGTCAAGGTGAGCATTCTGCCTGGACAGGCCAGCTACACCGGATCGAGCGCGAATGGCGTCGTTTCAAACAACTACGGCAATTACACACATAGCTATACCCCGGCAAGGCCGGATGGGCAGATGGGGGATATTCCGCTACTGAGCAGCGCCACTTCCGCCAGCGCCAGCCTTGGCAGCCCGTTTCGCTATCAGCCTGGCGCGACGGCGGCCAATGCCGGCTTTATCGCCAATGGTCTGCCAGACGGGCTGACCGCCGACCCGAAAACCGGCCTGATCAGCGGCACACCGCGCGTTTCCGGGCGCTTCCTGGTTGATCTGCTGGTCAGCAACTGGGTAGGCACCAGCTCGGCGACCTTGCAACTCGATATTGACGCCATGGCAATCAGCGATGCCGATCTGAACAGCTTCTTCAACTGGGCAGAAAAGACCGCAGCCAGCCTGTTTGCGCCGACCAGCCAGACGACCAGTGATCAAGCGGGTTATCGTCTGCGCTACTACCGGCAAACCAATAGCTATCTGGGTGTGAAGGATGGCCAGGTCTACTACAGCGGCCCTTTGTCGGGCGGCAGCGGGCTCAGCCTCGGTGCTTTTGCGCCTTTTCTGGCTCAGGCCAAGGCGGCGGGTTACTGATGCGATGCGGCGTGGTGGCGCTTGCGTCAGCGCGCCTGGCTGCTGATCTAAGCGGCGATGGAATCGGATTTCCCGATCAAGACCATCACGAAGGGGCTGCTGGAGTCGGCTCTTTGCAATAAGGCACGCGCCAGCAGTGCGTCGGCACCCAGGTTGTCCACCTGCAAGCGGGCCGCCGCGCCCGCCGGCCGTTGCAGCGAAACATGAATTTCGCCGCCCGACGCCGCGGACAGTACCAGGTGCAGGCTGATCGGGTAATGCAGGCCGGCAGGCATGCCACACCATACGCGCTCATCGCCCGGCGCCAGGGTTTCGCCCGGATACGGCTCCTGCACCCAACCGCAGCCAGCGGATGCGTTGACGGCGGCCAGGGTCAGCGTCTGGTTCGATTCATTGATCACCGACACAAAGAACTGCGGTACGGAAGCGGCCGCTTCGCTGTCGGTGTCGATGGGGCGTGATAGGGGGAGCATGGCGGGTCTCGATGCGCAAGGAACAGCATATCTGCCGGGAGCGGGTCGGATCCACAGTAGCGGGGAAAACACGGCAAGGCATAGGCCGGCGCGACATCCGGGCCAGACCTGTACCACGCAGCACACACTGTCTGGCGGCCGCCTCCGGTAGACTGCGCCTTTATTGTTTTGCCGGGTGGCGATGTTCATGCGTGTGATGTGTTTGCGCTTGCTGCGAAAGTGGTGTCCTTGAAGCGCCCGCTGGCCTATGGCTGCCTGGCGCTCAGCATGTCGCTGGTCGGCTGTTATGTGGCGCTATCCAAGCCGCTGACGGCGGCCATGCCGGTGTGCCTGCTGGCCTGGTTGCGCTTTGGCATTGGCGGTATCGCCATGGCGCGCTGGCTCAAACGCCCGGCGGATGAGCCGCCGATGAGCAGGCGTACCCGTGGCCTGCTGTTTCTCGAATCGTTTCTTGGCAACTTCCTGTTCACCATCTGCATGCTCTATGGCGTCAGCCTCACCACGGCGGTATCGGCCGGGGTCATCATGGCGGGCATTCCGGCCGCGGTGGCGCTGTTGAGCTGGCTGTTCCTAGGCGAGCGGATTTCGCTGCGCGTATGGCTGGCGGTTGGCTGTGCGGCACTGGGTATCGGCCTGTTGGCGCTGGCCAAGCCGCAAGCCAGCCTTGGGCCCGGCACGGATCGCGCCTGGTTGGGAAACTTGCTGGTGTTTGGCGCCGTGCTGTGCGAGGGCGCCTATGCGGTGATCGGCAAGCAGCTTACCGGCAGCCTGAGCCCGCGCCGCATCACTGCCCTGATCAATCTATGGGGTTTTGTGCTGATGACGCCATTCGGGGCCTTTATTGCCTGGCATTTCGACTTTGCCGCGCTGCCCGTAGTCAACTGGCTGTTCCTGCTGTTTTATGGCCTTGCCGCCAGTATGTGGTCAGTATGGCTGTGGATGAGCGGCTTGCGCAGCGTGCCGGCTAGCCAGAGCGGCGTGTTTACGGTGATGTTGCCGGTGTCGGCAGCCCTGGTCGGCGTTGGCGCGCTCGGCGAAACGCTCAGTGCCATGCAGGCGTGGGCGTTTGCCGTTGCCCTGCTCGGCGTGATTCTGGCTACCTTGCCAAACGACTCCAACGCCCCATCGAATCCGAAACCCGCAGGAGAGTAATGATGTCGCCCTTGATTTCCGCCCCCGAATTATTAGCCCGACTGGGTGAAGCCAATTTGCGCATTGTTGATTGCCGGCACGACTTGCTGGACTTGGAAGCGGGCCGGCGTGCCTACCAGTCGACGCATATACCCGGGGCGCTGTTCTTGCATCTTGATGAAGACCTGTCGGCCGCCAAGACCGGCAAGAACGGCCGCCATCCGCTGCCCACGCCAAAATTGCTGGCACAGCGCCTGGGCGCTGCCGGCATTGGCGATGGGCATCATGTCGTGGCCTATGACGCCAGCGGTGGTGCCTACGCGGCGCGGCTATGGTGGTCATTGCGCTGGCTGGGGCACCGCAATGTGCAGGTGCTCGATGGCGGCTTGCCGGCGTGGATTGCGGCAGGCGGCGCGCAGGATGCGCTGCTTCCCCGGCAGGCGCCAGCCACCTTGTCGGTGCGAGCACAAGATGGCTGGCTGGTCGATGCTGGAGCGGTGCAGGCCAATCTCGACCAGCAGGCATTCGTGCTGATCGACGCGCGCGCCCCGGGTCGCTATGCCGGTGAAGGGGAGGTGATCGACCCGGTGGCCGGACATATTCCCGGCGCGCTTAATCGTTTTTTCCAGCTCAATCTGCAAGCCGATGGGCGCTTCAAATCGCCCGAGGTATTGCGCAGCGAATGGCTGGCCTTGCTCGATGGCAGCGATGCACGCGACAGCGTGGCCCAGTGCGGCTCCGGCGTCACCGCCTGCCACAATCTGCTGGCGATGGAACTGGCAGGCCTGCCCGGTGCACGGCTATATGCCGGCTCGTGGAGCGAATGGTGTAGCGATCCAGCCCGGCCGGTAGCGACCGGCGCGGCGGCGGGGTGATCTGTAAATGGCCCGGCTCCGCAGTGCCGGCTGCAGCGCTTCCTGAACCGCGCAAAGCGCTGCAGCGTCGATCTGTGCTCAATACGCCCGGCTACGATTCACCAGGCCCGCTACCGGGCGGCCGGCTTCCAAGGCGGCCAGCTTGTCGGCAATCTGCCGGGCAGATTCGGGAATCAAGGTGGCGGCGGCGATATGCGGGGTGAGCAGCAGCTTGGGGTGGTGCCACAAGGGGCTATCGCTTGCTAAGGGTTCGGCCGGAAATACATCGAGCTGAGCACCGCGCAGATGGCCCTTGTCGATCAGATCGACCAAGGCGGCCAGATCAAGCTGATCGGCACGGCCGGCATTGATGATGGCGGCGCCCTTTGGTAATTGCCGCAATCGTTGCGCGTTCAAAAGGCCGGCAGTCTCCGCGGTATTGGGCAGGATATTCACCAGGATATCGCTGCGGCCAAGTAGCGCATCGAGGCCCTGGGGGCCGGTCAGGCTGTCGACACCATCGAAGTGGCGCGCAGTGCGGCTCCAGCCGCTGACCGGATAACCAAGGCGCGCCAGCCCCTGTGCGACAGCGCCACCGATCACGCCGAGACCGAGTATGCCGATGCGGGTTGCACTGGCCAGCCGTGGCGGCCGGGTCTGCCATAGCGCCGCGTCTTGCTGCTGCGCATAGTGGTCCATATCGCGCTGATAGCGCAGCACGCCAAACAGCACATATTCCAGCATCTGTTGCGCCATACCCGCGTCGGTGAGGCGGATCAAGGGAACATCGGCCGGCAGGTCGTCGCGGCTCAGCAATTGGTCGATGCCGGCGCCGGTGGCAAAGATGGCGTGCAGCCCACTGAATCCGGCCAACTCGCCGGCTGCGGGTTTCCAGCACACCAGATAGCGCACCGCGCGGCGATCGACTGGCTGTGGCGCTGCAGCGATGGTCCGGTCTGGCAATGCCTGCTGCAGCTGCTGTGCCCATTCGGCGCCAGCACTGGGGTGAAGGATATAGATCATGGCAAGGTCACGGATTTTGCAAAGTTGCGATTGTGCCTGCGCGGGCTGGCCTGGCAAGTGCGCTCGCTAGCGGTGGCGAGGCTGCAGGTCCGTGCGGCGGGCGAGGGAATCACGACACTGCGCCCATCTGGACGCCGTTTACGGCGGGACAGACCGGTGAGCCGAGGGATCGCTTTTGACGTTTCATCCGGCGATTGCGTATTCCAGACAGGGATTGCGTTGATTGGTCGCAAACGCATCGCCACTGGCGCGGTGCTCACGCATGATGCAATCCATGCAAGGCGGACTGGCCGCCCGGCAAACCAGCCAAGGAGTTTCATCATGCAAAACAATCAAATGTCCAATCTGTTCGAATCCACCCTGTTGCTGAGCGTGGCAGCCTTGTTCGCCTTTGCCCTGTTCAGCGACCTGCGCGGCAGCCATATTGCCGACCAAAGCATGGTGGCCCAGCAGGCGACGGCGGTACTGGCCAACACAGCAGTCCGTCAGGGCTAAGGCGATGCGTGCGGCGCCATGGCGCAGTGATCAGCCACCGCCCTTGACCAGCTCTCGCAAACCACGAATACGGCACCCTTTGGGTGCCGTTTGTTTTTGCAAGGTATCGATCAGGTATTTACCCTGCCAGGCAAACTGGCCGGCACTTCACAAAACTTTACCTGGTGTACAAATGGCGCTCACCAGGGGCGTGCATCCTTGATCGCGGGACTCCCCCCGATACGTGATGAGGATTGATCATGAAAGCGCGATTGATTTCAGGTGTACGCAAGCAGGCGGTGGTGCTGGCCTTTGTGGCTGGCGCGGCGACGGCACTCGGCATTGGCGCCGTGGCGTCCGGCAGCATGGCTGGGCTGCACGGTGTGGCCATGCATGGCGAGGCAGATTCCGCGGGCCATATCGACCGGCTGATGAACCGGCTATTCACGCTGGTCGATGCCAGCGATATGCAAAAGTCGCAGCTGGAGCCTATCCTGCGCCAGGCGGCGATAGAGCTGAAACCTGTGCGCGAGCAATTTCACGGCGCCCACCAGCAGTTGCTGACCCTGCTCAGCCAGGACAATATCGATCGCACTGCCGTGGAAGCCCTGCGCCAGCAACAGGTGCAGTCAGTCGATCAGACCTCGAAGCGGCTGCTGCAACTGGCGGTTCAGATCAGCGATGTATTGACCCCGGCGCAGCGGCAAAAGCTGGCAGCCAATATCCAGAAGATGCATGAACACCATGCCCCTCGGAGCTGACTGCTCGCCCAGATGGCGGGTGCGGCCACTGTGCATGGCAGGATGGAACCATGAGTGATCGCCTGTTACTGGTAGAGGACGACACCCGCCTGGCCGAGATGCTGCTGGACTATCTTGGTCGGGCCGGCTTTCGCGTCAGCCATGCGGCACAGGGCGCGGTGGCCTTGGCACAGGTGGCCGCCGAGCCCTTCGACGCGCTGGTGCTGGATCTGACCCTGCCTGATATTGACGGTCTCGATGTCTGCCGTCAGCTCAGGCAAACGAGCTCGGTGCCGGTGCTGATGCTGACCGCACGCGGCGATGCGCTTGATCGCATCATCGGCCTGGAACTGGGGGCCGACGACTATCTGCCCAAGCCGTTCGAACCGCGCGAACTATTAGCCCGGCTGCGTGCCATCCTGCGCCGACGTGGTGCGCCAGATCCGGCCCCGGCCGCGCTGCGTTTCGGCCGCCTGGAGATCGACCCGGCTTCGCTGAGCGTGCGGCTCGATGGCGAGCTGCGCCCGCTGACCAGCTATCAATTTGCCTTGTTGCTGGCACTGGCAAATCACGCCGGCCGCGTGTTGTCGCGCGAGCTGTTGATGGACCTGGTAAAAGGCGAAGCACTGGATGCTTTCGATCGCTCCATCGATGTGCATATGTCGCGCATTCGGGCGGCGATCGAAGACGAGCCGAAGCAGCCACGACGCATCATCACCGTGCGCGGCGCCGGCTATCTGTTTGCCAGGGTGCAAGACTGATGTCGCGCCTCTATGTGCGTTTCTATCTCGCCTTGCTGGCCAGCCTCTTGGTGTTTGCCCTGATCACGGTGGTGATCTGGCACCGCACCGACGGCCCGATGGAGCGGGCCTTCGCCCTGCAAGCCCAGCTGGCGGCCAATGTGCTGGCGCCGCCCGATGCCTCACCGGCTGCCCAGCAGGCGGCGCTGGAGCGCCTCAGCCATGGCATAGCTGCCGACTTTACCGTGCTCGATGCGCAGCGCCGGCAACTGGCAGCCGTTGGCGAGCCACTCGCTCTGCCGCATGACAAGATCAACCACTTGAGTTGGCCACATCCGCGGCGCCCCGGTGCGGTCTGGCTGGTGCACCTGCGCGATGGCCGTTATCTGCTCAGCAGCATGCCGCTTGGCATGGTGCGGCTCTCCCACAATATGGTGCTGACCTTGCTGCTACTGGCCCTGGTGATCGGCATTGGTGCCTATCCGGTAATGCGCAGGCTCAGCCAGCGCTTGGAGCGGCTCAAGCAGGCAGTGGAAACCTTTGGTGCCGGCAATATGGCAGCGCGGGTGAGCGTGCAAGGGCGCGACGAAGTGGCCGTGCTGGCGGCCAGCTTCAATCGTGCCGCCGAGCGCATCGAGGCCTTGCTGGCCGCGCACAAGACCTTGCTGGCCAATGCCTCGCATGAATTGCGCACGCCGCTGGCGCGTATCCGCATGGCGATCGAGCTGGCGCAGGACGGCATCGACCCAAAGCGCCGCAGCGGCCTCGCCCAAGATATCGCCGAACTTGACACGCTGATCGACGAGATCTTGCTGGCCAGCCGTCTCGATGCTCTGGCCGAAGACATGGCCCGCGATCCGGTCGATTTGCTGGCCCTGTTTGCCGAAGAGTGCGCCCGCTTCGAGCAGGTGCAGTTCGATGGCATTGCGCTGTCCGTGCCCGGTGATGCCCGCTTACTGCGGCGCCTGCTGCGCAATTTGCTGGAAAACGCCCATAAATACGGCCGCCCGCCGATCCGGGTGATGCTTGGCGCCGATGCCGGTTTCGCCCGCTTGCAGGTGGTCGATGCCGGGGCGGCCATTCCGGTGGCCGAGCGTGAATCGATCTTCGCGCCATTTTTCCGGCGCTCCGGCACGGTGGAGAACCTCGGTGCGGGCCTTGGACTGTCCCTGGTCAGGCAGATCGCTCGCCGTCATGGCGGCGAGGCCTGCTATGGCGATCTGGGTGAAGGGCTGGCCGGCTTCTTGGTTACGCTGAAGCGAGCCTGATCGCCCGTTAGCCATTGCCTCGGCAGCGCACGCCGCGCTTGTGCCTTTCCTGGTCTATATCAACTGTCAGGCGGCACACAGCCCATGGCGGGCTGGCCGGATCAATGGGGGAATCATGGTGAATCAGCGCATCGCAGTCATTGGCCTGGGCCGGATCGGTTCGGCCTTCCTGCGGCAGATGCTGCAACGCAATGGCAAGGGCATTGTCATCGTCTGTGCCGCCGAGCCCTACGATACTCCCGGCAAGCGCGAAGCCGAGCAAGCGGGCATTGCCTTGAAGACGCTGGATGAGATTGTCGCCTCGGCCGATGCGATCGATGTGCTGTTCGACCTGACCGGCATTGCCACCGTGCGGCGCGAGCTGCGCGAAAAGCTCGCTGCCAGCGGTAACAATCACACGGTGATCGCCTCCGAAACCATCGCCAGGGTGATCTGGGCCCTCATCACCGACGAGCGATTGCCGGTGATCGAGGGCCGACCAACCGGCTATTGACTACCGCAGCTTCCGGGCGGTACCGCTGTGTGGGCATTTCGCCTCAGCCACGCATTGTTTGCGCCAGATTAAACCGCTGCCGTGCCAGATACCGCATCATGAAGCGGCATTTCTTCCCGACTGGAGTATGACCATGACCACACGCCGCACCTTCCTGTTCCGCCTGATTCCCGCTGCCGGTTTGGCAGTTGCCGCTGGCAGCAGCTTTGCTGCCGGCCCGGAAAAAGCCAGTGAAACCGACCCGACTGCTGCCGCCCTCGGCTACAAGGCCGATGCCAGCAAGGTCGACAAGGCCAAATTCCCCAAATATGCCGCCGGCCAGGCATGCAGCAGTTGCACCCTGTACCAGGGCAAGGCTGGCGAGGCATGGGGCCCATGTCCGGCCTTGGCCAATAAGCTGGTGGCTGCCAAGGGCTGGTGCAGTGCCTATGCCAAGAAGGGTTGATGGTTTGTTGCCCTGTATCCACATGAAAACGGCGCCATCTGGCGCCGTTTTTCACGACCGTGACCCGCGCAAGGTCTACTCATGCGCATCGCTACCAGCCGACGGTGGTTGGCTTTGGTAGCGTGCACGCATCTCCTGGATCAGCCTGGCGCGCTTTTCCGGGGTGAGGGTCACGCCGCGCTCTGCCGCGCCGCGATCGACTGCCTCGCCAAACGCCTTGTCCATGGCATCGTCGGATTCTGCCGGCTCGGCTGGCTGTGCAGCGTGCCTGGCCGCAGATGCACGCAGCCCCTGTTGCTGGCCCTGGTAGGAGCTCGACAGGGTGAACAACACATAGAGCAGCGCGCCCAGCTTGATCCAGATCGAATCTTCGCCCGGTGGCGTGCCGTAAACATTGGCATTGCGGTTGCCCGGGCAGGCCCACAGGAATAGCTGGGTAATGCCGAACACCGCCATCAAGCCAACAAGCTGTGCCGGATGGGTAAAGCCGAGTATGGCGCCGATGGGGAAGACCAGCAGCCATTTGCCGCTCAGACCCAGATCATGCAGGCGCAGGGTCCACAGGCGAAACAGCTGCCAGGCCGAAGGAATGGCGACCGCAATGATTCCAGGAATCAAGAGCGCCGGGCTTTGCAGCACGGTGGTCAGCACGGCCAGGGCAATGCCGGCAATGGCCATCGGAATGCTCATCACCAGGCTATAGGCCAGATAGCGGGTGCGGCCGATGCGGCCGTCAAAATGCCAGGCAAACAGCGGGGGGGCCTCCTCCTCGTCGAGGAATTCGGCATCGGGGCGCCGGTGGGCCGGCAGGTGCTGGTAGCCCTGCGGCGTTTCGCTGGCCTTGCTGGCCGCTGCCAATACCCGTGGCATATCGGCGCCGCACTGGCGGCACAGGGTGCGCTTGATCTGGGTGAACTGGCACACCGGGCAGCTGATCATCTCGGCATTGTCCGGGAGCGGTAACAAGCCGGTCTGGGTGATTTCGAACTGGCTGGGCGGCGCCGCATCGAGTATCGATACGGCGCCCTGTGCATTGGCGGCAGCGGTTGGGCGAGCCACTTCAGGGGCGGCAGCGGTGGCGACGGCTTCGGCAACCCGCTCGTTTACCGATTCGATCAATGGCTCGTCCAGCAAGCTGGGAAAGCTGCTTTCGCCAACCGGATAGACGCGGGTTTCTGCGCCGGTCTGGTTGACCGCCTGCAGATAGCGATTGAGCTTTTCGCGCGGCAGATTGCGCTTGATGATGGTTTCGCGGCCACTCAGCAATTGCTCGATTTGTGCCTGTTCCAGCTTGAGCAGATTGGCAAGCGCAATGTGAACTTCGGGTATTGCAAAGCCGGGCAGGGTCTTTCCTGACAGGGCGATATTGAATGTTGCTTCCATGTTTTACCGAATGCTATTCCAATGAGGGCGCGATGATCAGGGTTTTCCCTATCTCGGGCAAGGCCGTCTGTCTTGGCGACTGACGGTGTTGCTTGCTGGTTCATCACACATGGCCGCCTATTCATCCATTTCCTGCAGCCAGTACAGGCGCTGGTAGATGCCGCCATCGCGTGACAGCAGGGCGCTGTGGCAGCCTTGTTCGACAATGCGTCCATGGTTGAGCACCACGATGTTGTCGGCGTCGCGTATGGTCGAGAGCCGATGGGCAATGGCGATGATGGTGACCTGGCCGCGCAGGGCGCTAAGCGCCTGCTGCACGATCTGCTCGGTTTCGCTATCGATATGCGAGGTGGCTTCGTCGAGGAACAGGATGCGTGGCTTGCCGGCAAGGGCGCGGGCGATGGCCAGCAACTGCTTCTGGCCTACCGACAGGCGTGCACCGCCCTCACCGAGCCCGGTGGCATAGCCGTGTTCCAGCGCGCAGATAAAATCATGACAGCCGGCAGCGCGGGCGGCTGTTTCGATGGCAGCCGCATCAAGGCCGCGGCCCATATCGATATTGTCGCTGACGCTGGTTGCCAGCAGGAATGGCTCCTGCGGCACCAGCCCGATGCCGGCGCGGAATGCTTCATTCGATATATCGGCCAGCGGCTGGCCATCGATCAGGATGGTGCCGGACTGTGGCGTGTAAAAGCGCAGCAGCAAACTCAGCAAGGTGGATTTACCGCTGCCGGTATGCCCGACGATGCCGAAAAACTGGCCGGCCGGGATATGCAGGTCGAGGTCGCTAATGACCGGGCGTGCGGCATCGTAGGCAAATTGCAGCCGCTCCAGGGTGATGGCACCGGCGCCAATGCCCTGATTGCTGGCGCCGGGCAGCGGCAGTGGCTCCTGCAGCAGGCTATTGACGCGCGAGGCGGCGATGATGGCTTGCTGCAGCTGGCCAAACTGCAAGGTGATCTGGATCAGCGGCGCCACCACCCGGCCCAACAGGCCGACAAAGGCATACAACACACCGATGCTGGCGCCGCCGATGGCGTGGCCGGCAAATTGATGCAGCACCGCCACCAGCAACAGCACATTGAGCAGATCGAGCATGGGGCGCAGCAGCCAGGAATTGGCGCGCAATTCGCCCAGTCTCGCCTGGTAGTGCTGCTGGTTGATTTCGGCAAAGCGCGCATTGAAGCGGGTTTCGGCATTGGCCGCCTGTAGCAGCGCCATGCCGGCAATGCTTTCCGCCACCTGGGCATTGATATCGCTGCGCAGCTCGCGCGAGCGGGTGATCGCCGGGCTGCTGCTGCGTTGATACAGCCAGACGATGATCAGCAGGGCCGGCACCAGCAGCAACACCACCAGCATCAGGCGCCAGTCGAGCCAGGCCATCGCCGCCAGCGCGCCGCATACCACGATCAGGCTGTCCAGCATGACGAACAGCACCTGCACATACAGATTCTTCACCTGTTCGGTGTCATTGGTGACGCGGCTGACCAGCTTGCCGGTGATGGCGCGATCGAAATACGCCATCGGCAGGCGCAATACATGGTGATAGACCTGTTCGCGCAGCCGCCGCACCGAGCGCATCGCTACGCCGGCCAGCCGGGTCAGCTGCATAAAGCGGATCAGGCTGGTGGACACACCGAGTAGCAGCACGCCGGCCAGCAGCGCCGCCATGGCAGGCAGGTCCGGGCGGCGCGGTAGCAGGTAATGGTCGAGGTAGTGCTGGCTCAATAGCGGGGCGATCGCCTCCAGCGCTGCGGCCAGCAATAACCAGGCGAGGCCCGCCTGCAACTGGCGGCGCTCCGGTGCCGCAGCGTGGCGCAGCAAGGCATAGGCCTCTCGGCGTTCGGAATGTTTGGCATGCTTGTCCATAGGCGGGGCTCAGTGGGTCAGGCTTAGCGCAAGCACGCCAGCCACCATCAGGGCGGTGCCAGCCAGGCGTGGCAGGCTCTGTCCTTCCTGGAACAGCCGGGCGCCGAGCAGTACGCCTATCATCATCGACAGTTCGCGCACCGGGGCGACATAGCTGAGCGGCGCGCGCTGCAGGGCAAACAGCACCAGGATATAGGCCAGTGGCGACAGGATGC
Source organism: Chitinimonas sp. (assembly GCF_041904975.1). Lineage (NCBI taxonomy): Bacteria > Pseudomonadati > Pseudomonadota > Betaproteobacteria > Neisseriales > Chitinibacteraceae > Chitinimonas > Chitinimonas sp. The sequence continues at coordinate 18,912 of NZ_JAYRLZ010000050.1, forward strand.
CGACAATCAATACCGGCCCGCGATTATCGCGCCACTGCTGCTGCAAGGACGGCCGGTCGCGCAAGACCGTCGGTGCCAGCAGTACGGTGCGCATCGCCATCCCCACCACATAAAACAGCAGCGGCGACATGAGCAGGGTCTTGATCGCATAGCCGTCCAGTACGGTATAGGCGGCGATAAACAGGCCGGTCAGGCCGCCCCACAGCAGGCCCTGGCTCAGCCTCGCGTCGCGCGAGCCCTGGCCGATACCGGCAATCAGCAAAATTCCGCCGAGTATGGCGGCGATCCCTAACCAGCCCAGCCCGCTTGGGCGTTCGGCCAGCAGCAAGATGGCGCCGAATACCGAAAGCAGCGGCCCGGTGCCGCGTGCTACCGGATAGACCACCGAAAAATCCGCTTCGCGATAACCGCGTTGCAACACCAGCGAATAGGCAGTGTGCAGCGCGGCGCTGCCCAGCATGGCCAGCCACATCGGGGTGGTGGGCCAGGCGGCGCTGCGGCAGATTGCCCAGATACCCAAGGGCGCCGCCAGTACGGCGCTGACGCTATTACACAGCCAGACAAACGGTGCGCCACCGGCAGCTCGCTTGGCGGCCAGATTCCATAGCGCATGGCACAGGGCGCCGGTGAGCACCAGCAGCAGGGCAAACAGGCTCATGGCAGCACCCTGGCGTCAGAGACGGCTTCATTCGGCATCGAGGCTCGCTTTCAGTTGCTGGTAGCGCCACTGGCTGGCATACCAGCCATGCCGGGCCAACAGGTCGGCATGCTGGCCGACTTCGTGTATGCCGCCTTGCTTGAGCACCACGATCAGATCGGCATCCATCACCGCCGACAGCCTGTGGCTGGCGATGATCATGGTACGGCCGCGTCGTGCTTCGCGCAGATGGGCAAGGATCTC
>NZ_JAYRLZ010000365.1:0-3467 GCF_041904975.1 Chitinimonas sp.
CATATCGTGTACGTCCTTGTGCTCCATGGCCGGCAGATTGATACGGCGCACATCGCCATGCACGCGGATCATCGGTGGCAAGCCGGCGGACAGGTGCAGGTCGGAGGCCTTGTTCTTCACGCCAAAGGCCAGGAGTTCGGAGATTTCCATGGTTATAATTCCTCGTTAAAGCCGCGCCTGATAAGGAAACGTTGACCAGATCGGCTTCTCGACCGCATCAACGGGCCCCGCAAAGCCAGGCCTTCGCCGCTGGTGTATCAGATAGGGTGTATCACTGCTTCATGCCTGCACGACGCGCTGCGTCATCTGCGCCAGTGGCGCGCCAGGCAATCAACTCAGCGATTTCCAAGGTCCTGCAAAAAAACACAAGGCATTATGGATGGGTGACTTCGATAAATCTAGACAGCAGGTCCTGGCGCGCATTGCCGAGGCCTTGCATGCTGTGGGCCGACCAGCCGGCGCCTGCCAGTTGCTGGCGGTGAGCAAGACCTTTCCGGCCGAGGCGGTGCGCGAGGTCTACGCCCTGGGCCAGCGCGCCTTTGGCGAGAACTATGTGCAGGAGCTGGCCGAGAAAGCAGCACAGCTTGGCGACCTGCCCGAGCTGGAATGGCACTTCATCGGCCCCTTGCAGAGCAACAAGACCCGTGTGGTGGCCGAAACCGCCCATTGGGTGCACAGCATTGATCGCCTGAAGATTGCCGAGCGGCTATCGGACCAGCGCCCCGCCACACTCGCGCCGCTCAATGTGTGCATCCAGGTCAATGTGTCGGGCGAGGAAAGCAAGTCCGGCTGCGCGATCACCGAGGCGCAGGCCCTGGCCCATGCCATTGCCCGCCTGCCGAATCTGCGCCTGCGCGGCCTGATGTGCATTCCCGAGCCGACAGCCGATCTTGCCGTGCTGGGCGATCGCTTTGCCCAGCTGCGTAAGCTGCAGCAGAGCCTGATTCAGCAAGGACTGCCGCTCGACACCCTGTCGATGGGCATGTCGGCCGATCTGGAAACCGCCATCGCCGCCGGCGCCACCCTGGTGCGCGTTGGCACTGCGCTATTCGGCGCCCGCACTTATCCGAGCCCATCATGAGCCCATCGCTTAACCCCGCCAGCCTTGCCGAGCTGTCGCGCTGGCTGCGCGTCGAAGAAGGCAGCGAACGCGACCGGCTCGAGCTTGCCTCGCCGTGGCAACGTCTGGCGCCAGACGCACCCAATCGTCAGATCGCCCGCATCGGCAGCAGCCTGATCGGCCTGTTGCTGCTGATGCTGTTCGTACAGGCCGCCCTCACCACCTCAACCCTGGCCTGGGGACTGTTCGGCTTTGCCTTTCTCGCCATGCTGCTACTGGCCTGGTGGCTGCGTAGCTGGTTCTGGCGGGCCATCGTCGATGTGGATGCGCAGCAGATCTCGATCAGCCATCGCGGCTGGAGCGTGCCTGCCACGGTCTCGCTGTCGCTGGAGACGATAGACAGCCTGCGCTACCGCATGCACGGCGGCCAGCTGGCCGGTCTGACCCTGATCCACCAGCATGGGCAGCTGGCCTTGCCGTTTTCCGGCCAGCGCGAACTGGACAAGCTGTACTGCAATCTATTGCGCCATCTGCTGCAAAAACGCCGGCCGGCCATTGGCTTTGGCCAGGCCGACATCTTGCCAGGCAGTCCGTCTTAGTCCGCTATCGAGTCCACAACCATGCTTTCTGACGCCCTGAGTTTTCTGGTCCGCAATCTGGCCGGCTTCTTTATCCTCAACCTGCTGCTGCGCTTTTACCTGCAAGTGGCTCGCGCCTCGTTTGCCCATCCGCTGGCGCAATTCACCGTCAAGCTAACCAATTTCGCCGTACTGCCGATGCGGCGCATCGTACCCAGCATGGGCGGCTACGATAGCGCCACACTGCTGCTGGCCTGGCTAAGCTGCGCCGTGATGGAGCTATCGCTGTTGATGCTGTCGCACCTGCCGTTCACGCCGCTCAGCAGCAATGGCCTGATTGGCCTCGCATTGCTGGCGATACTGGCGCTGCTGCAGTTCTCGCTCTACCTGCTGTTCGGCGCCGTCGTCATGCAGGCCATTCTCAGCTGGGTGAATCCCTACAACCCGCTGTCGCCGATACTCGACGCGCTCACCCGCCCCTATTTGCTGCCGATACGGCGCATCTTGCCCAGCATGGGCGGCCTCGATCTCAGCCCCTTTGTGCTGATCCTGATCCTGCAGCTGATCTTGCAGTTTCTGATCGGCGCAGCCGAGTTGAAGCTGATTGCCTATGCGGTGCTGGGATGACCGAGAGCTGGTACAGCCAGGACGGAGCGGATTGGGTGCTATCGCTGTATTTGCAGCCAGGCGCCAAAAAAACCGAGTCGGCCGGCCTTCACGATGGCGCACTCAAGCTGCGCCTGGCCGCCTCGCCGGTCGAGGGCAAGGCCAATAGCGCGCTGATCGCCTGGCTGGCCGATTGGTTCGGCATTCCGAAAAACCGGGTGCAGATCGAGCGCGGTGAGCTGTCGCGGCACAAGCGGGTGCGCATCTGCGCCAGTGCGCGCCATCCCGCCGGGCTGGCTTGAAGTTGGCGTGGCGCTGGCGGTATGCTCGATCAATTGGCGCAGTGTCGCGCCGACTTCCCCAGGAGAACGACCATGATTCTGATCATCGCTGGCATGTTCATGATGTCGCTCGGCCTGTTCGCGGGCGCCGCCCTGCTGCTCACCAGCACCGGCTTGCTTGGCGGCACGCCGCATCTGGGCCTGTGGGCCTTGTTCCCCTTGCTCAGCCTTGCCGGCTTCGTGCTGTTTGCCATTGGCGGCCAGCTGCAGCAGATCCGCTCCATGGTGATGACCGCAGCCTGCCTGAACCTGCTGCTGGCCGGCGCTGCGGCAGTGGCACTGGTGATGGCCGGCGCCTCCATGCTGGAGCTGCGCGCCTCCTCCGGCGGGCTGTGGTATCTGCTGTGCATCGGCGGCCTGATCGGCTCCTTTGGCGCTGCCGCCACCCATCGGGATGATCCGAAGGCCTGACCGCCTCGCCAGGACCGGGACGCGACTTCTCGGCCCATCGCGCGCGGCAGTGACACCGCTGCCGCGTCAGCACCAGCGATTCGCGCTGCATGGCCGCTTAATGAACATCCTTGGGCAGGCTGGGCCGGCTTTCATCGACTTCCTGAAACTCGCCCTCGATCACCCCGTCGTCCGCTTTGCCCGGCCGCGCGCGTGTTGCGCGCATCGCCGCTGCCACGCCATCTGCCACACCGAAGGTCTTGCCATGGCCCGGCCAGGGCAAAATCAATAACAGGCCCAGCACATCGCTGACCGGCCCGGGAAAAACGAACAGCAAGGCAGCGATCAGCGAGCGGATCACCCAGAACAACCGCCCTAGCGGCAGCTCACCGCTGCGCACGCTATCGAGCAAGGCCCAGGCAGCAGTAAGGCGCCAGCTTTTCAGGATCAACAAGCCCACCGCAGCGCTGCTGCCATACCAGGCCAGTACCC
>NZ_JAYRLZ010000366.1:0-3459 GCF_041904975.1 Chitinimonas sp.
TTCCTGCATAACAACGAACGGGTGCTGATCACCTTCTCGGCCGGTGTCACGCGCTATATCGATGGCGAGAGCCAGGAAGACACCATCGAGCGGGCCGACCATGCAATGTATGAAGCAAAGAAGGCCGGCAAGAATCAGGTGATTGTCGACTGAGGCGTATGGCTACAGCACCCCGCCGGCGAAATCATGCTGGCGCCACGCCTCGAATACCGTCACCGCTACCGCGTTGGACAGATTGAGGCTGCGATTGTCCGGCCGCATCGGCAGCTTGATGCGCCGCTCCGCTGCAATGCCATTGCGTACTGCCTCGGGCAGGCCGGCTGACTCCTGGCCAAACAAGAATGCGTCGCCTGCCTGGTAGGCAATGCGGTCATAGCGCACCGTTCCCTTGGTGGTCATTGCAAAGATGCGCCGCTCGCCAAAGTGCGCCAGACAGTCCTGCCAGGATTCATGCAGCTGCAGATTGGCATATTCGTGATAGTCGAGCCCGGCGCGGCGCAGCTTTGCGTCTTCCAGCGGAAAACCCAGTGGCTTCACCAAGTGCAGCTCACAGCCGGTATTGGCGCACAGGCGGATGATATTGCCGGTATTGGGGGGGATTTCCGGCTGGAACAGGATGACGGCAAACATCAGCCGGCCTCGCCTTGGCGTTGCGCATCAGGCAGGCCATCGTGGCCGGCCAAGGGACGCTGAGGGTGATCGCGCCACCATAGCTCGCCAATCTCGGCATTGCGTTGCGGATGCATCGGGTAGTGCACCTGATTGTCCGGGCGCTTGCGCTCGCCGACCACCAGCAGCCTCACCACGCTGTCGCTGTTGTTGATAAAGGTGTGGGCCAGACCATCGCCGGGCTTGAAGCCGACACCATCGCCGGCTTGCAGGCGGTGCAGTTCCCCGTCCAGCCACACATCAGGCGCGCCCTCGAGTACGTAGACGAATTCTTCTTCGGTGCTTTCGGCGTGTGGCCAGGAGGTGCGGCGGCCCGGTGGCAAGGTCTCGTGGTGGATACCGATGCGGCTGAGGCCGAACACGCGACCGAATGGCGCGCCGATTGACAGCAGCTCCTCACTGCCCGGATAGCGCGCATCGTCGGCTTCCTGGATATCGAGATAGTGCTTGATGCAGTCTGGTCGTTGCATGGTGTTCTCGCAGTCAATGGGGTATTTCGCAGCGCCGCGTCCATGCGGCAGCGCGATATGGCGATCACGCTTTCTGGGTGCGTGCCAGCACCCAGCAATCTACCCGGCGTGCGCCGGCCTGTTTCAGCAGGCGCGCCAGCTCGTCCAGGCTGGCGCCGGTGGTCATTACATCATCGATCAGGGCGATATGCTTGCCGTGTACGTCGCCATGCAAGGCAAAGGCACCCTTGATCGCCTTGCGCCGCTCGGACCATGGCAAGCTGGCCAGCGGCGCCGACTCGTGCGGTCGAGCCAGCCGGGTCAGGTCGACTTCGATGCCAAGCTGTCGCCCCAGCTGCTTGGCCAATTCGCCTGCCTGGTTGAAGCCGCGCTCACGCTGCCGTTTCACATGCAAGGGCATCGCCAGCAATAGCTCAGGGCGGTCGGCGGTCAGCTTGATGCGGCTGAGCAGACCGTCGCTGAGCGGCTTGGTCAGACTGAGCTGCCCCCGGTATTTCCAGGCTGGTATCAGGCGATCGATCGGCCAGTGATAGTCCCAGGCTGCCACGGTGTGGTCGAAATGGCGCGTGCGGTTCAGGCATTCACCGCAGATGCCGCCTTGTGGCGTACCCAGGGCGCAAACCGGGCAGTGGAGCAGGCCAAGCCAGGGCAATTCTGCGGCGCAGGCGCTGCATATCGGCGTAGTGCTACCGTGGCTGCCACACAGCACGCAGGCTTGCGGTAGCAGTATGCCGGCAAGCTGTCCGGACAGCTTGCCAAGCCTGTTCAGCAATGATGTTGAAACCATGGCAACGGGCCTGAAAGCGGCAGGGGCTGGCATTTTACCTGTGCTGGATCGGCTTGCCATGTCTTCCAAGGACTGCGCGCCAAGGCCGTGCTCTTGTAAGATGCGCGTCTTTGCCCGGCTGCACCAATCCGTACAAGAGGGTTTCTCGAAAATGAATCAATCTGCTGTTCCGCGTCGCTTGTGGCCAATCGCCCTATTGCTGAGTCTGACCGTAATCGGGCTGGCATCAGCCGACTGCCTGCCAAGCCAGGACAAGGCCGCATGCAACCCGCCGCAAACCCGCGCTCAAACCAGGACGGCAGAGGCGGTGGCACCGGCGACGACATTTGATTGCGCAGCGGCGCGCCGGCAGTTTTCCGACCTGGCGCGACGTATCCGCGAGCAAGGTGAGCCGGTGAGCGAGCAACTGCGGGAAGTCAACGAAAACCTGCAAAAGCACTGCGGCAAACACTGATCAGGGATTATCCACCAGCAGATTGACGCGGGTGGTGCTGGCCGATACCGACAACACCACGCCGTCGGACTGAGCAAGCTGGCTGCCCGCAGGCTTGCCGATCTGCCGAACCAGCGGCAGCGCACCAGCCTTGACCGCATTGTTGCTGCATTGGCTCAGCGACAGGGCAATACGCACTTCATGCTCGCTTTCGCGACTGGTGCTCACGGTGGCGGTACAGCTGGGATTGGTGATCAGGCCGCGGAACTGCAGGGTGGCGCTGGTTTCGCCCGCGTGCAGCGCGGTGAGGGGAAGGGCAAGGCCAAGCAGCAGTGGGCGCGACAGCCATGCCAGCTGGCAACCTAGCTTGCTTACTGAGCATCCGCGCATGCTTCCCCCGAACCTTGGCGCCCGACGCCAATGCCGGACTACCCACTGTTCTTAGGATGCGCTGTGCTGATTTTCCGCCTGGGCTGACGCGCGGTAGCGCCAGGAAACGACAACGGGCCGATGCCGGCCCGTTGCTACCTTGATCAAGAATGGCGATCGATCAGGGGAATACCACCGTCACCGGAACTGCGGCGATGACCGTACCGGCATTCACTGTTGCCGAAGTGGCGTAGTAACGAACCGAGAAGTTATAGGTGGCGGTTGCGGTTGTGGTTACCGGGTAGTTCTGCACGGTGTTCGGTGCGATATTGGCGGCCGAAGCATTCAGCAATTCGAAGCTGACGCCGGTGGCAGTGCCGGTGCTCTTGAAGGTGCTGGCAACCGTCGAGTCAGCGCTGGCAGCATTACCGAAGGTGATGTTTACACCGCCGGCGCTGGCGGTACAGCCGGTGAACTGCAGGCTGAATGGCGTCTGGCCCAAGGTGCTGCCGGCCGCGCCGAAGCTGGTGGCATTCACGGTTGGCAGGGTGACTGTCTGGTTCAGACCCTTGTTGGCCGTGGTCGTGGTGTCGACGGTACAGGCCGGAGGGGCGATGGTGCCGCTGAAGTTGATGGTGCCGGTGATGGGGGCGGCGGAGGCGATGCCGGCGGCCAATAGAGCGGCCAAAGGTAAAATGCGGGACATTATTATGTTTCCTACGTATATGGGC
>NZ_JAYRLZ010000367.1:0-3453 GCF_041904975.1 Chitinimonas sp.
TGGGCTTGAGCCCGCTGCATGCGGTGCCGAAAAATCCGGCCATTGGCGCGGGCGGCGAGCTCAATTTTGCCGGCGCCGACAATCAGCTGGTGTTGATGGTGATGGTGCAACCGGCGTCAACCTATGCCTTCTGGAACAAGCAATACGGTAGCCAGGGTGAACGCTTGAGCGGCATCGGTAACGAAGGCTTTCGCAGCAAGGCCGGCAGCCCGATCAAGTACGCGGTGTTTCTCAAGGGCAACACCGGGGTATGGATACAAAGCATGGGCTGGAACAAGCAGGGTAAGGACAATGTCAGCCCGGCTCAGCTACAGGAACTCGCCAAGCTGGCGGCTGCGCGCCTGTAGTTGCGGCGGGGCTTGGGGATGGGCTGATCTGGCTGAAATCCTGTACCACCCGCCCCTTATCTAGCCGCACCACCCGGCGCGCCATGGCAATGGTTTCCGGGCGGTGGGCGATCACTATGCGGGTGAGGCGCAGCCGGCGCACCGCGTCATTCACCTGGCGCTCGCGCGCCACATCGAGATGGCTGGTGGCTTCGTCGAGAAACAATAAACGCGGCCGTTTGTACAGGGCACGGGCCAGCAGGATACGCTGCTTCTGGCCACCCGATAGCGCGGTGCCCATATCAGCGTCTGGTAGCCCATCGGCAAGCGGGTGAGTCGGGTAAACAGGCCGGCTACCCATTGCAAGCCTGATGTGGTTACGAAATAGATAAGCCCCATTGGCGGAAAGTGGAAACCGTCATCTGCATCGGGGGCAGCAAGAAGAAACCTAGGGCCAGAGTCCGCTTCTGGAAAGTGGCGGCAGAATCGCCAGTACCTCCAGCTCCAGTGCTAGCAGCAGCGACTGCCTGTCTTGTGGCGGCAACGAGTGAATTCAAACAACAAGTTTTGCTCGCCACCCGGTGGTGCTGGTGGGGTGTCGGCCAAGTACGCTACTGAACGCGAGAAAACAGTATGCCGCCCGGCGTAGTTGCATTACTCGCGCTGCTTGCGCCGGCTGACAGGTCATTCAATTGGCACATATACGATTCATTGCCGGTTTGCTGGCAAGCTGCATCTTGGTTCGCCGGGTCGATGGGCGAAATATATAAATCGTTTCCTGCCTTCTCCCACGTGTACAGCGAAACGCCGCTGGCTAAATCACGGCCGTTCCATGGCACGGCCAACAAATGACGTGTATTGGAATCAATAAAGCGTACTTCGGATTCGCTGAGGTTGAAGCCCGATTTGAATATGGCCTTGGCAGCAAACACACCGTGGTTTTGGGTGTTTTCAATTTTGATAACATGTTTCTTGCCAAAGGCTTCCACGCTAGCAATCCACACACCCTGCCCGGGGCCTGGGCTGGATGGCGGGGGCGGATCATCCAGATGGACTTTTTTGCAGCTGATGATGCTCAGCATCAGGATGCAGATGAGAAACGATTGGCGAAATGTCATGTAAGTTGAGCTCGGTTGGTCTCAATAAATAGTGTTTCCACTTAACAGGCTGGTGAGAAACTCTTGGCGCTGGCTGCAAAGTGGGAAAAGCGAGCAAAATTTGGCAGAGTCGCTCAAAAACCAGGCGGATTTGCTTATTTTTTGAGCAAAGCCGCTGGGTTTTATAGACTTTTCGCGGCCAGGTGGGCGTTCAAAGAGTTTCTCACCAGCCTGTTAATAGTCCAGAGGGTGCAAAAGGGAGTGAGCACTGTATCGGCACCTCTCCCGATGCAACACGCTGCTAACCCTTAGGATGTTTTATGCCATCTTCGGTCAGCATTAAGCCATGCCGCTTGCATTGATCCCATTCAAATACGCTGATCTTTGCGATGGCCGACATGCAAATGGGTATGGGAATGGATGGCTTGTCGATTGCCAGGGTTGTACCGGGCAAGAGAGTGAGTTCTTGGTAGCGGTCATCCTGTGTGCCCACTTTAAAATAGCAATGGCCACTGGTGGAGCTATGGCAAATCAAGTCCATTTTGCCGGGTTGGCTTGATGCTGCTGTGTCGTAGCGCATTTCATGCGTTTCGCAGATTTTATTTGCACAGCCCGGCAGCAGGGCGGATATGGCAATGCTCAAGGCGTATGCCGGCCAGTTCTTTTTCATGGGACAACTCTGTTTCGGTTTGGTGGGTGCGGGATGCCCTGGACACATGCTGTGACCAGGGCATGCTCCGATAAGGCGCGCAATCGGGTAATAGTTGGCGCGCCTTATCAATTGCCGGGTTTATTCGGCTGCGACAATAATCTGGCTGCTTACATCGCGCGCCATTTGCTTGAGTGCCGGCAGCATGGCGGTAAAGTCTTCTGCGGTGCACACCAGGTGGCTTTGCGGTTTTACCGCCATTTCGCGCTGAACCAGCACGGCTTGGCCGTCCTGCCGATAGCTGGCTTGGTAGGCGAAATAGCGGTCGTCCAGTTTCAGGGGCTTGGGCAGGCTGTTGATGCTGACGCCCTTGGGCAGCGTGAAACGCACTTCTTCGCGGACCTTGCTGGGTACGCAGGCAAACGGCTGGCTTCGGCTGGCCTCGCTCAGAAAGCTTTGCAGATTGGCTGCGATGCCGCCGCCAAGCGAGGTCAGCGTAGGCATGCCGACCGGGCCGGGCAGGCTGGCCAGGCTGTCGATATGGGCGGTGATTGTGATGGACTGCTGATCGGGCTGGTCCTGCTTGCCATTGAGCAACATTTGTCCGTCGCCGGTCAGATTCTGGGTGCGCAGCAGATTGCTCACCATCTTGCTTTTCTGCGCTTCGGGCAGGTTGTTCAAGATGTAACGGTTCAGCTCGGCGAGAGCGCCCGCAATATGTTGATCGCCCTTGAGCTCGGCACTGCCGTCGCTGCCAAGCGCCATGGTGTACTGGCTGTCAGAGTCATTGCGCTGCACGGCCGGGGTATGGCCGAGCTTGCCGAGCTTGGTCAGCAAAACTGGCTTATCCAATTCGGGCACTGGCAAGAATCCGGCGGCAATCACCGTGGCAGTCGGGTCAAGGTAGAGGTCGAGTTCCGGCAGGTAGACTATCGCGTGGTTGAAGGCCGACAGCACCGGCACGGCGGGTAGTTGGTAGCGGTTGCCCTGGTTGATCAGCGCGGTGCTGCCATCAATGTCGACGGCTTTCAGCATGGCGAGCAGCAAGGTGGCGTGGTCTTTGCAATCGCCATAACGGTTATCCAGCACCGATTCGGCTGCATGCGGCACCACGCCATCGCGGCCCAGCCACAGGGCGACATAGCGGATATTCTTGCGCACCCAGTCCGACAGCAGCAGCGCCTTGGCGCGTGGCGTCTTCGCCTCGGCCGTCAGCTGTTGTGCCAGTGTCTTGATCTTGTCGGTGGGCAGTGCCTTGGCGCTGGCGGCCTTTTCATAGGCTTGCGCCAGTTCCGACCAGTCTTTGTAAGTGCTTACGTAGTGGCTGTCGCCGTAATCGGAATAGGCACCCGAAAACGCCTCGATGCGCGCCTTGGGCCTG
>NZ_JAYRLZ010000051.1:0-19678 GCF_041904975.1 Chitinimonas sp.
GCTTGTTGGCTGCAACTGCGATGGCTGGCTGACAAAACGCCAACAGCGCCTAGACTGAAGTCACTTCAGTTGGAAGGCTGCCATGCTGGACTTCGACTATTTTGCTGCGTTGCCGATTCTGGCCGCCGAGGCGCTTGATGACCCTGGCGAGATTGCCGACACCCTGTTGCGCGCTGCCGATTCGGGCGGCATCGGCGTATTTGTCTGGGATATCGCATCGGGCCGGGTGCTGTGGAATCGCACCATGTTCAAGGTGTATGGCCTGGATGAGGTGGATTTCGACAAGCGGGTCGGCCCATGGCTGCACACCCTGCATCCGGAAGACTTGCTGCGGGTGCGCAAGGATGTCATCGCCGCGCTCAAGGGCGAGCTGCCCTATGACACGATTTTCCGGGCGCGGGCCGCCAATGGGCAGTGGCGCTATATCAAGGCCAATGGCTGGGTGGAACGCGCTGCCGACGGCCAGGCCATCCGCATGGCCGGCACCAATCAGGACATCACGGCTGCCCATGGCGCCCGGCTGATGTCGCTGGCGATACAGCAAGCGGTAACCGACCGGGTAGGGCAGGACTACTTCGATGCACTGGTGCGCTCGCTGGGCGAGGCACTGGCGGTCAAAGTGGCCTTCGTCGCCGAGTTGACGCCGATCGAGGCGCCGGACGAGGCACGCATGATCGCCTATGTGTGCAATGGCGAGTTGCTGTCCGGGCTGGCGTACCCGCTGGCGGGTACGCCGTGCGCCGAGGCCATACGCTATGGCAGCTCGCTGTATGCCGACGAAGTGCAGAAGGCATTTCCTGCCAACCGCCTGCTGTCCGACCTCGATGCTCGCGCCTATGTGGCGGCGCGGCTCAAGTCGGCGGATGGTCGGCCTATCGGCATACTGGGCATCATTGACGACAAGCGCGGTGACGATCTCGAAACCTTGTCGCAGCTGCTGACACTGTATGCCGGCCGCACCGGCGCCGAGCTGGAGCGCTTGCGGCGCGAAGAGGAGGTGCGGCGCCTCAATCAGGAGCTGGAGGCCAGGGTGGCGGCGCGCACCGCCGATCTCAAGCGCACCATGTGCGAGCTGGAGGCGTTCACCTACACGGTGTCGCACGATCTGGGCATACCATTGCGCGCGGTCCGGGGGTTTGCCGAGATCTTGCAGGACGACTATGCCGATCGCCTCGATGCGGCCGGGCAAGACTACCTGACAAGGGCGCTGGCGGCATCGGACCGTATGGCGCGCCTGCTTGATGATCTGGTCAGCCTGTCGAAGATCTCGCTGCGCGCGCTCAATGTCGGCAAGACTGATCTGAGCCTGGCGGCAAAAGGAGCGATGGCCGATTTGCAGGCGCAATCACCGCGTCCGGCCCTGCAGTTTTCCTGCCCGGCCGAACTGGTGGTGCACGCCGATCCGGGCTTGATGCGCATCTTGCTTGACTGCCTGCTGCGCAATGCCTGGAAACTGACCGAGCTGACCCGAAACCCCTGCATCGAATTGTTCGAGCAGCAGCGCAATGGCCAGCGCGAAATCGTGGTGCGAGACAATGGTGCCGGTTTTGATCCCGCCGCCATCGAGCTCCTGTTCACGCCACCCAAGGGCGGCAAGGGCGTGGCGCCGGCCGGCTTGGGGCTGGCGATCGCGCAGCGCATCATCATGCGTCACCATGGCAGCATCCGCATGGAAAGTCAGCCCGGCGAGGGCGCCAGCATCGCATTTTGCCTGCCTCCACCTGCCGAGCTGATTGCCTTGCTTGGTGAAGAGGGCGGCTGATGGCAGGGCAGCGCTGGATGTCGCGCCTCACCCTGGGTCGCCTGCTGACTCTGTCCATAGTCCTGGTCTCCCTGCTGATGGGGGTGGTGATGACGCTGGCGCTGGGGCAGCTGGCATCGGAGACCCTGCGCCAGGAGGTCGCCAATGCGCAGCATGAACTGGCCGACCATATGCGCGCGCGGCTCGATATCGGCCTGTATCAGCGCCTGCGTGAAATCGAAGTACTGGCCACCCTCGGGCAGCTGCGTGATCCGGCCAGCGATGCACGTGACAACCGCTATGTGCTGGAAAAACTCTGGCGCAGCTATGCCGAGATCGTCTGGCTAGGGCTGGCCGACCGGGCCGGCCTGGTCGAGGTGGCCACCGATGGCCGCCTGGAAGGCAGCAGCATGGCGGCGAGCGACTGGTTCAAGGAGGCGCACAATGGCGCCCATATCGGCGCCATGCCGGCAACGGCCCCACTCGCTGCGGGGCGCGGCGAGGGGCCATGGATTGCCATCGCCAGCCCGGTCTATGCCATCGACGGTCATTTGCGCGGGGTGCTGGCTGCCCAGTTGTCATGGCAATGGGTAACTGCGATTGAACAGGCGGTGTTTTCGGATGAGCGACGCCAGCAGGGAATGGCGGTATTCATCCTGGCGCGCGATGGCCGCGTACTGCTGGCCAACAAACCGGTGCCATCCCTGCCGGCGGCTGCAATATTGGCGACGCTGGTGGAGCAGGGCCGGCCGCAGCGGCTGGTGTGGCCGGACGGGCGCGATTACCTGACCAGTGCGCTGCCTACCCGCGGCTATGGCGATTTCGCTGGCCCTGGCTGGATGGTGCTGGTGCGCCAGCCGGCCGCTATAGCCTATCTGCCGGTGCGACAGCTGCAATGGCTGATTGCGGCCATCGGGGCCGGCATGATGCTGCTGGTGGCCCTGTTCGGACGCTGGCTGGCCGGACGGCTGGCCGCCCCCTTGGTGGGCTTGTCGCACGCCGCTGACCGTATCCGCCTCGGACAGGTCGACGCGGCCATGCCGATGGATGGCTACCACGAGGCGGCCACCCTGGCGCGATCGCTGCGTCATCTGGTGGATACGCTGGCGGCAGAGCAGGCCAAGCTGCGCCGGCTCAATGAAGGCCTGGAAGCCGAAGTGGCCCAGCGTACCGAAATGCTCAATGTCACCAATCGTCATTTGCTCAGTGCACTGGGGGAGCGGCACCAGCTGGTGGCAAGGCTGGAGCTGCTTGCCAATACCGACAGCATGACTGGCCTGTTGAACCGGCGCGCTTTCTTCGAGCGTGCTGCCATCGAATTGCGGCGGGTGGAGCGCCTGGCGGCGCCGCTGTCCATCCTGATTCTCGATATCGATCACTTCAAGCGCATCAACGACAGCCATGGTCACCAAGCTGGCGACGAGGCCATCCGGCAACTGGCCGAATGCATGAAGGCGGAACTGCGCGAAGTCGATGTGCTGAGCCGCTTTGGTGGAGAGGAGTTTGTCGCCCTGCTGCCTGATACCGATCTGGCGCAGGCTGCTCGCGTGGCCGAACGCCTGCGCCGGGCGATCAGCGTGCTGCGCGTGGTCAGCCCCGCCGGGCCCATTCCGCTCAGTGCCAGCTTGGGGGTGGCCGGCTGGCAGGCGGGGCTAAGCATCGAAACTGTTCTATCGCAGGCTGATACCGCCTTGTATGACGCCAAACATGGTGGGCGCAACCAGGTAAGGGTGTGGCCTGCCCCGGCATGAGCGCTTGCCTGTGTCTGGGCCGTGTCGCGTCAGTGTGCATGCTCCATGCCCGGCGGTGGGTGGCCGGGCGATCAAGCACTTGGCCCATCGCCGCCTTGCGCTTATGCGGGCTGGCCCTGACGGGCGATTACCGAAAACGCGCACAGTACATAGTCGGGCATTTCTTCCAGTAGATTGCCCAGGCGTATCTGATAGCGCTTGCTGGTGGCCGCCAGGGTAAATTCGGCCTGCAGTTGCCAGTCGTGGCGCGACAGCAGCAGGGCGCGTTCGCCATGGCCGGCATCCTGGCAGAACAGCGCAGGTCGGCTGCCGCCGGCGTCGTCGAGACTGACTGGCACCGGTTGGGCGCACAGGCGCTCGGCACCTACCCGAACCAGGTTGTCGCGCGATTTGCTCAGCCGGCGCACCACGCTCAGGCAGGTCTGGCCATCCTGCTCGCGCAGGGCAATGATTTCGCCAACCTGCAGGCGATCGTCATAGCTGGCCTTGTAATGGGCGCCCATGCCATTCACGCTTTCATCGAGCAGCGACCAGTTCAGCCAATCGCCGCGCTCGGCGCGCAGCAGCGAGATAGCCAGACCAAGACCCGGCGCGGCGTCGACATCGCGCGGGCTGGCTTTGCGCTCGCTGCGCCGGGTACGTTCCTGGCCGGCGCGCGAGAATACCAGGGCAAGGTCGGCCAGCAAGTGCGCGATCAGCGAGTGATCTGCCTTGTCGATCGGGCCGACAAAGGCCGGCATTGTCCCATGGCTGGCAGCTTGGGCCAGTTCGCGCAGATAGTGCGACAGGCCTTCGGTGGACAGATAGCGGTAGCGCTCGCCGACCATATTGCGGCGCAGCTTCATCGGCGGGCGGGCGTCATCGAGATTGATGGCAAAGCTTTGCTCGCGCGCGCGAAACACCCGGTCGACCTTTACGTGGTTGTGTAGGGCCAGCAGCCAATCGTCGATACGCCACACATCCTCAGGGCGGCGGCGATCAGGCTCGGCCAGGCGCAGCAAGGCTGCACGCAAATAGTGATCGGCGATACTGCTTGCCGCCTCGCCCGGATAGCGCACGATGGGTTTGCCGACAAAACCGGCCGAATCGGCAATCTGGTACAGACGGTTCAGATTGCGCCACACCTTGGTATCGGTGTCGAAATAGCGGATATAGGCCCATTTGGCCTGCTGGATGTAGTAGCCAACGGCGCGCAGGGTAACCAGCTCGGCATGTTCGGCAAAGCGGCTCGATGGTCGCTGGGCGTGTTGCTTCAGGCAGACCTTGTAGGCGGCGGCCAGCTCCTGCCAGCAGGCCAGCAGGCTGGGCAGCACCTGGCGCGGACTCATGCCGTCGATATGGTCGCGGCCTCGGTAGATGGCAACCAGGGTATCGATCAGCGGTCGTGCCTTTTCATCGAAGTCCAGCACGGCGCGATAGCGTTCGCGCAGTGCAATCTTCGGGTCGCGATTCAGCGCGGCAACGGCTTTGACGATTTCGGTGAGGGCAATCAGCGTATCGCTGCGCGGCAGATACGACATCAGATGGGTGGCCGAAGGGCCGCTGTACTGCTCATCGCGGGCGCGACGCAGCAAAATGTCGATCAAGCCTTTGAAATCAAACATGGGGTGATTTTTTCCCGAGCCTTGCCGAACGGGAGGAAGAGGGTGATGTGGTAAAATTACGCAATTTTGCCGCGCTGCGCCATGTCGGCAGCTCAATTTTTGTACATCCATACCAATACGCGACAGTAGTCCGAGTTGCGTGTCGAGGAGTTAAGCGTGATCACCACGTCCAATATCACCATCCAGTTTGGCGCCAAGCCCTTGTTTGAAAACGTTTCGGTCAAGTTCGGCGAAGGCAATCGCTATGGCTTGATCGGCGCGAATGGTTCGGGCAAATCGACCTTTATGAAGATCCTTGGCGGCGATCTGGAGCCGACTGCCGGCAATGTGTCGCTCGACCCGGGCGTGCGCCTCGGTAAATTGCGCCAGGACCAGTTCGGCTATGAAGACCAGCGGGTGATCGATGTGGTGATGCAGGGTCACACCGAGCTGTGGGCGGCTATCCACGAGCGCGATGCGATCTATGCCAACCCGGAGGCGACCGAAGACGACTATATGCACGCCGCCGAGCTGGAAGGCAAAGTGGCCGAGTATGACGGCTATACCGCCGAAGCCCGCGCCGGCGCGCTATTGCTGGGCATCGGCATTCCGCTCGAGCAGCACACCGGGCCGATGTCCGAGGTGGCGCCGGGCTGGAAGCTGCGGGTATTGCTCGCGCAGGCGCTGTTCAGCAACCCTGATGTGCTGCTGCTGGATGAGCCGACCAATAACCTCGATATCAATACCATCCGCTGGCTGGAAGAGACGCTGAACGAGCGCAACTCGACCATGATCATCATCTCGCATGACCGGCACTTCCTGAACCAGGTCTGCACCCATATGGCCGACCTCGACTACAACACCATCCAGGTCTATCCAGGCAATTACGATGACTACATGCTGGCCAGCACCCAGGCGCGCGAACGTGCACTTGGCGCCAATGCCAAGGCCAAGGAGCGCATTGCCGAGCTGCAGGTGTTTGCCCAGCGTTTCTCGGCCAATAAGTCCAAGGCGCGCCAGGCGACTTCACGCCTCAAGCTTGCTGACAAGATCAAGGAAGGCATGGTCGAGGTAAAGCCGTCATCGCGGCAGAACCCCTATGTGCGTTTCGATTTCGACGAAAAGCTCAAGCTGCATCGCCAGGCGTTTGAGGCTACCGATGTCAACTTTGCCTATGACGGCGGCCCGGCCATCCTGAAGAACCTCAACCTGATTTTCGAAGCCGGCCAGAAGCTGGCGATCATCGGTGGCAATGGCGTCGGCAAGTCCACGCTAATGAAGCTGTTGATGGCTGAACTGACCCCGCAATACGGCAGCATCAAGTGGGCCGACAAGGCCGAACTCGGCTACTTCGCCCAGGATCACGAAGAAGACTTTGCCAAGGATGAAACCCTGTTCGACTGGATGAAGCAGTGGAGCCAGCCGGGCGATGACGATCAGACCATCCGCGGCATTCTCGGCCGCCTGCTGTTCAGCGGCGACGATGTGAAGAAGTCGGTGAAAGTACTGTCCGGTGGCGAAAAGGGCCGCATGCTGTACGGCAAATTGCTGCTGCAACGGCCGAATGTGCTGGTGATGGATGAGCCGACCAATCATATGGATATGGAATCGATCGAATCCTTGAACCTGGCGCTCGACCTATACAAGGGTACCCTGGTGTTCGTGTCGCACGACCGTTTGTTTGTATCGTCGCTGGCTACGCAAGTGCTTGAATTGAAAGGCGATGGATCCTACGTGCACTATATGGGCGGCTATGAGGAGTATCTGTCCAGCCAAGGTCTTGAGTAAGGGTTTACCCGAAAAGTGTTGTATTGCTGTCGCGGTGACGTACGCAATCACAAAAAGTTCAAAAATAGAGTTGTTGCTCTGAATTGCCTGTACTACTATGGCGCACACATTCAGTGCGCCCGGTGCATTAAATCCGGGCGTTCAAGCCGACAGTGACTGTCGTCTCGACGAGCCGCCGCAATGGCCGCTCAACCGGATATATACCAAAAAGAGCATGGAGCAGACAAAACGCAGCGCCCCTCAAAAAGGGGTGCTGCGTTTCCTTGTGCGTCGCAAGACGATTGGTATTCATCCCCGCAGCGTGATGCGGTTATCAGGGAGAAAAACATGCGTTTGAATGGCAAAGTAGCCATTGTGACCGGCGCTGCCAGCGGCATTGGACGCGCAACGGCCTTGCGCTTTGGCAAGGAAGGCGCCCGGGTGGTGGTGTGTGACCTTAACCAGGCCGGCATCGATCCGGTGGTGGGTGAGCTGGTTGCCGCCGGTGCCGAGGCGGTCGGCTACACGGTCAATGTGACCGACAAGGCGCAGATCGCCGAGATGGTTGCCGGCGTGAAAGCCAAGTGGGGTCGTATCGATGTGCTGGTCAACAATGCCGGCATTGTGGCCGATGCGCAGATCACCAAGATGACCGAGGATCAGTTCGACCGGGTGATCGACATCAACCTCAAGGGCGTTTACAACTGCACGCGTGCGGTGGTCGATACCATGATCGAGCAAGGTTCGGGTGTGATCCTCAATGCCTCCAGCGTGGTGGGCCTGTACGGCAATTTCGGTCAGACCAATTATGCGGCCGCCAAATTCGGCGTGATCGGCTTTACCAAGACCTGGGCCAAGGAGCTTGGCCGCAAGGGCATACGCAGCAATGCGGTGTGTCCGGGTTTTGTCGCCACGCCCATCCTGAAGAACATGCCGGAAAAGGTGATCGAGGCGATGGAAGAAAAGGTGCCGATGCGGCGCCTGGCGCAGCCGGAAGAAATCGCCAGCGTCTACACCTTTCTGGCGAGCGATGATGCCAGCTATGTGAATGGCGCCGTGTTGTCGGTAGATGGCGGTTTGGTGATCTGATCACTACCAAAAAAAAGCCCGTCACGAGGACGGGCTTTTTTATTGCCGTGTCGGCGCAGCGCCTAGCCGGCAGCGCCCTCGAATACGATCTTCCAGCTATTGCTGGCTTGCTCGAAATACAGGCGTTTTTGCATGCGATTGGACAGATTGCTGCTTTGGTAGTCTTGCTGGAAACTGGCCATCAGCATATTGCCGCTGCGCGTCGGGTAGGCGAACAGGCTGACTTCTTCCAGCTTGATCTTGGCCCATTGCTTGCCGGCATTCACCGCGATCTTTTGTGATTTCCAGCTTTGCAGATCGGTATTGCCGACCCGGAACGATTCGCCGTAGTGATTGAGGTAGCGCGGGGTATCGAGGCTTTCCCAGTCGCGGCGCCAGCTTTCCAGTTCGGCCATGGCGGCGCTGCGGCGCGATTGCCATTCTTCGTTACTGATCCATTCCACTGCCGGGGTAATGACAACCGGCGTGCCGGCGCCCAGATAGCTGCCCAGCGCTTCCAGGTCGGCATTGGTCATGGCCACACAGCCGTTGGAGGCATTGGGCGCCCGGCTATAGGTGTCGTAAGGCACGCCATGCAGCCAGATGCCGCTGCCGGTGCGGCCCTGCTGGCGGTCCCAGTCATTCGGGTAGCTGAGCGGCCAGGCGCCGATGCCGAACAATTCGGCACGTGCGCCCATGGTCTTGTCCAGCTGTTCACGCGGCATATGGCCGGTAACGAAGTAAACCCCCAGCGGCGTACGCTGGTCACCCTCGCGCGATTTGTCGAAACCGAGCCGGCCTATGGTGGCGTAGAAATCCAACACATAGCGTGGCGTACCGTTGTCATTGCGGTACAGATAGATGCGTGAGCGGCCGGCGTCGACCACCACCGCGTATTTCTGGTTGGCAGTCAGCTGGATCAGGTTGGCGGGAATGCGGTCAGTCGGCGGCGGAGCGCTATAGCGTGCCATGCGCACGCCGGCTTCGCGGCGCAGGTCTTCCAGCTTCTCGTCCTTGATCGGCGCATTGCCGATACCGGCGAGTGGCTGGGCTTGCGCCATCAGCAGATCGCCCTTGAGCAGATGGGCGAGCCGATAGTTGGGGCGGCTTTGCAGCAGGCCGTCGACTAGCCGGTTCGCCTCGTCAAGCCGGTTTTGCCGTATTGCTGTCAGGGCCGACACCAAGGTCGCTTCCGGACGGGTTTGCGCAGCTAGAGCCGGCGCGCTATCGCCGGCAGTCTGTGCCGGATGACTGCCACGCAGCCATTGCATGGAATTGGCAGGTGGCGCCAGATAGAGGCCGGCGGTGAGGCAGGCGGCAATTTTCAGCCAGGAACGAAACATCATCGCTTGTTACCCTGTCCGGCACTGCCGCGCTGCAGTCGGGAACTACGCCGGCCGCGAGGCTGGCTGGCATGGACGAGCGTCATCATATCGTTCACTGCATTCCCTCTTTACCCGCTGCGGTCGATCTCACCAGTACGCGCTGGTCGATGTTCGGCATTTATCCTACCCGCTCTTCCGAGATCAGCCAACGACCGCCAACCTTCTCCAGCAATAGCGTCTTGCCGGCCGAGGTGTCGAGCTTGTCCGATTTGTAACGCTGCACCAGATGGACGGTGGCGCGCTCGCCATCGAGCTTGATCTTGATATTGGACAGTTTGACCTCGATCTTGCGCGCCGCCTCGATCCGCTCGCGCCGCTGCTTTTCCCACTCATTGCGACTCATGCCGGCAGGTTTGAAGCCACGGCTGTAAAACGCCAGATAGGCGGGCACCTTTTTCGCGGACCAGGCTTCGGCCCAGCCATGCAGGGCCTTGTCGATCTGCTCTTCCGCTTCCTTGCCGGCATCGCGAGCTTTGTCAGGCACTGCGGGCTTGCTTGCCGCTACCGTTGGCTTGCTGGCTGCGCTGTTGTCGGGTTTGGGGTTGACGGCGGGCTGGGGTTTGCTGGCGGCGGCAGTCTCTACCGGCTTTTGCGGCTGCGCAACCGGTACGACCGGTTTGGGCTCGGCGGGCTTGGGTAGCGGCTTAACTTCAGGCGGGCGCGTATCGGCCGGCTTGGCTTGCGCGACTACCAGCGGTTTGCTGTCGTTGGTCGTTGGCCGGGCCACCGTTGCGGCCGGGCTCAGATCCTGCACCAGGGCCAGTTTTGCGGGCGCATTGCTGGTCACGCTGGGCGCGGTCTGGCCATTCTGGCGTTCGACAATATCGCGCTGCAAGGCTTTGTCATAAGCCTGAGCTGCCAGCCGTGCATAGACATCGGCCAGATTGGCCTGGGCCGTGGCGTAACTGCGATTGGTCTGCATGGCGGTTTGCAACGCAGCGCGCGCTTTGTCGAGCTGGCCCTGCTGTGCGTACAGCGCTGCCAGATTGTTATACGGCTCGGGCAGGCTGGGAAAATCGGTGGTCATTGCGGTGAACGCCTGGATCGCCTCTGGTACCCGGCCCAGGGCCACCAGCGCATTGCCGCGCAGCAAACGCAGGCGCGCATCGCGTGGATTCTTCGCCAGCGCACGGTCGGCGGCTTGCAAGGCATCGTCGGGGTGTTGCTTGCGCAACAGATCGGCAACATCGTCCGCGTCTGCTGCAAAAAGGGAGCTGCTCAGGCACAGGCAGACTAGCAGGGGAGCAAGGCGGAACAGAGGCATTGGCAAGGTGGCGGCGTGGCTGACGATTCAAACTCGCCATTTTAACAGACTGGCCAGTCAGGCCATGTGCCTTTACGACACTGCTGGTGCAGCGCAGTGGTGGCGGGCGCCAATAGCTGGCCCGTCATGGCAAAGCGGGAGTTTGTCCTGCCGACTCACTCGAGCCGTAAGGCTTTGTGGGCAGCAGGCTTTGCAGGGCATCCAGCCTGGCCAGTCTCACTGCCTGTGCGATATCGGCTTTGTTGGAGACCGTGGCGGCGATGGCGCCAGCATCTACCTGGCTTGCCCGGTCGCGACACTGTTGCAAGAGTTGTGCGCGTTCGGCGGCGAGTTCGCCGGTGCATACGGCGAGCAGGCGAATAAAGCGCGCTGGCTTGCGTAGCGCATCGCAGCGTTGCAGCACGCCGAGAATGGACTCGGCGTCGGCGGCCGTTTCTATGGCATGCCACTCCCGGCAAGCCAGTAGCCCCAGCTCGCGGCAGTCATTCGGTACGCGCAAACGCTCGCACAGCGCTTCAATGACCTGGCCTGCCTCGCTACTGGCAAACGGGGCCAGCCTTGCTTTGCTCAGCAGCAGGCACAGGGCGGCAAAGCGGCTGTCCAGCGGGGCGGCTGTACTGGCCATGGCATCAAGCATGGCGGCCAGCGTTGCACTATCGATTGGGGCGGGCGCTGCCTGATCGAACAAGGCAGCCACCTCGGGCAACAGACGCGCCAGCGCGCCGCAGGTATGCAGCACGGTGAGCATGCGCGACGGTGTCGCCTCCATCAGGCCACGGCTCAATTCCTGCCACACCCGCTCGGCAACCAGATGGTCGACTTCGCCCAGCTGCACCATCTCGCGCATCAAAGCCTGCGTGTCAGGCGCCACCGAAAAGCCGAAGCGGGCGGCAAAGCGGGCTAGGCGCAGGATGCGTACCGGGTCTTCCGCAAACGCCGGCGAGACATGGCGCAGGCAGCGCGCCGCCAGATCGTCCTGGCCGCCATAGGGGTCGATCAGCTGGCCATCTTCGTCCATTGCCATCGCATTGATGGTGAGGTCGCGGCGCAGCAGATCCTCTTCCAGGCTCACATCGGGCGCCGCATACACGGTAAAACCCTTGTAGCCATGGCCGGATTTGCGCTCGGTACGCGCCAGCGCATATTCCTCGTGGCTACGTGGGTGCAGGAATACCGGAAAATCCTTGCCGACTGGCTTGAATCCGGCAGCCAGCATTTCCTCGGGCGAGGAGCCTACCACCACATAGTCGCGGTCTTGCACCGGCAATCCCAGCAGCTCATCGCGAACGGCGCCGCCAACAGTGTAAATTTTCATCGCTTTATTCAGTCGCTCATCAGTCCGGCGCCATTGTAACGTCGACCGCTCTTGCCGCGAGGCAGCCGGGCCTGCAATGGCAGGGTGCAAGGTGTGCGATGGTCGTCTGCAGCCGGCCAGCGCTGCTTGGAGAAGCGCTGAAGCAGTCGAGTTTTCAACCCGCATCGCCGGTCCCGGGAAACCCGGGACTTAAGCGGCAGAGGGTAAGGGCTTGACTCCTCGCTGTTCTATTCCTCCCCCTCCGCCCCGCCTCCGCGGGGGAGCCGGGCTGTTGGCGCGTAAGTGGATTTGTTCAGTGCTTCCTTGGGTATGTTTGCGATTGTTGCGGAAAGGGTTGTGAAAAGTTTCCTTGCAAATCAGCTTGATAGGCCAATTGGTGGGGCATTTTGTGCCAAGCATTTCCCGGAAGGCGCGGTTTTTCGCGGTGCGCGATGGCGCACTGGCCTAAAATCACGCAACTTATCCGTAGCCACAACGCTGTAGCAGGAGGAACACCATGCGTATTGCACAAGACATTACCCAGTTGATCGGCAACACGCCGCTGGTTCAACTGAACCGGATGGCCAGTGGCCTGGATGCGCTGATCGCTGCCAAGCTGGAATTCTTCAACCCCTCGCATAGCGTCAAGGATCGCATTGCGGTGGCGATGATCGATGCCGCCGAAGCGGCCGGCAAGCTCAAGGCCGGCGATACCGTGGTCGAGCCGACTTCGGGTAATACCGGCATCGGCCTTGCCATGGTGTGTGCGGCACGCGGCTATCGTTGCGTGTTGACCATGCCGGAAACCATGTCGCGCGAGCGCCGTGCCCTGTTGCGCGGTTACGGTGCCGAGCTGGTGCTGACGCCGGGCCCGGATGGCATGGGTGGTGCCATCGCCAGGGCGCGTGAGCTGGCTGAAACCAACGGCTGGTATATGCCGCAGCAGTTCGAAAATCCGGCCAATCCGCAAATCCATCGCGAAACCACCGCCGAAGAAATCTGGCAGGACACCGACGGACTGGTGGATATCCTGGTATCCGGCGTCGGCACCGGCGGCACCATTACCGGTACCGCCGAAGTGATCAAGGCGCGCAAGCCTTCGTTCAAGGCGATTGCCGTGGAGCCGGAGGCGAGCCCGGTGCTCAGCGGCGGGGTCAAGGGGCCGCACCCTATCCAGGGTATCGGCGCCGGCTTTGTGCCCGGTGTGCTCAATACGCAGATTTACGATGAGGTGATCCGGGTCAGCAATGACAATGCCTTCGCCACTGCGCGGCGCCTGGCTACCGAGGAAGGCATTCTGGCCGGGATTTCGTCCGGTGCGGCGGTCTGGGCGGCGCTGGAAGTGGCGCGGCGGCCAGAGAACCAGGGCAAGGTGATCGTGGTGATCATTCCCTCGTTCGGCGAGCGCTATCTGTCTACCAAGTTGTTCGATGGGCTGATCGACTGACGCTGCGCGATCTGGCGGCCACTCCAGCCAGGCAAAGGCCGCCAGTAGCGCTATTGGGTAACGAGCTGCACCTGGGTCTGCACAATCGCCGGCAGCGCTGCCTGGCCGGTTTTTTCCTGGATGGCTTTCAGCGCCAACTCGATGCCGAATTCGGCTTGCTTGCTGGCAAACTGGTCGATGGTGGCGGTAAGTGCGCCACTCTTGATCAAGGGTTTGACGGCCGGAATATTGTCATAGCCGGCCACCAGGACCTGGCCAGTCTTGCCTGCCTTGCGTAGTGCCTCGATGGCACCAATGGCCATATTGTCGTTATCGCACAGCAGTGCACGTAGTTTCGGGTAGGCCTTGAGCATATCGCTGGCCACTATCTCGCCGCGGGCGATCTCCCATTCGCCGGAGCGCACTTGCACCACTTTGGCGCCGACTGCGTCCATCGCCTCGCGAAAGCCGGCCGTTCTGGCCTGGCCATTCACCGCATTGCTGGCGCCTTCAATAATCGCCACTTCGTCGCCACTGCGCAGCTTGCTGCCGACATAGTCGCCTGCCATGCGCGCGCCAGCACGGTTGCTGGGGCCGACAAAGGGGATGTTCAGCTCCAGGCCCGCCAGGCTGCGATCATCCAGCTTGTTATCGATATTGATCACGATGATGCCGGCCTGAACCGCTTTTTTCAGCTGCGGGTTCAGCTCGGTCGAGCTGATTGGCGCGATGACAATCGCGGCAGGGCGCTCGGCGATCGCTTCATCGAGCTGCCGCGCTTGCAGGGCCAGATCTTTCTCCCAGGGCACGCCGCGTACGTTCAGGCTGTATTTGTCCCTATTGGCCGCAGCATGGGCTTTGGCGCCTTCGACCATGGTGACGAAGAACTCATTGGCCAATGATTTCACTAACAGGGTGACGCGGGGCTTGTCGGCAGCAAGGCCGGGCAGGGCGATCGCGGCCACTACGAACAGGCGGATCGCCGCAACAATCAATACGCGCATGGTGAACATCCGGTTTGCTGGTGCGAAGCTTCAGTGTAGAGAAAAAATGCCGGCCGCGCAGGTGCGCTGGGCGTGCAGCCAACAAACAATTGGGAGGCGCTGCAACCGGTCACTATGGCGGCTGTGCCGGTGAAATGCGCCACCAAGTGCCGCATTTGCGCTACAAAGATGGCTGTTTACCGGGAGAAACCATGAATAGACGCCAATTGATGACTGCCTCGCTCGCTGGTGCTGCCGGCGCTGCGCTACCGGCGATGGCGGTGGGCCAGACTGCCAAGCCGGGTGCCGGCCCGGTATTGCTGACCATCAGCGGTGCCATTGGCCGCAGCAATCGCGCCGCGCTTGATCCTGCGCTCGATCAGCTGATGGCCAAGCAGCACGTAACGTTCGACAAAGCCTTTGGCTTTGACTTTGCAGCGCTTGCGGCCATGCGCGCCGTCACGATTCGGCCTACGCTGGAATACGATGGCAAGCCGCACCGCCTGCGCGGGCCACTGTTGCTCGATGTGCTGATGCAGCTGGGTGTCGGTGCGCAGGCCACTGTGTTGCTGCGCGCGCTCGATGGTTATGCGGTCAAGCCGACCTTGGCCGATATCGCCCGTTACCGCTTTATCGTGGCGACTCATCTGGATGACAAGCCCTTGCCGCTTGGTGGCTTGGGGCCGCTGTGGGCGGTGTATGACGCCGACCGGCTCGACGACTTTGCCGGCAAGCCGCTGAATGAGCGCTTTGCGCTGTGCCCGTGGGGGGTGTACCACATCGAGGTGCAAAGCTAGGCTCTGTTGACGTTTTGTCGGCGGAGCCTGGTTCCAGTCAAGGAGCCTGTGATGAATCGTTGTGCCCTGCTTGTTGCCCTGACCCTGCTATCGCCCTGCCATGCCGCGGAGCCGGCGGCGACACCGGCCGCTCTGCCGCCGCCACCGCCGCAGTGGGAGCGGGCGATACCGGCCAGGGTGCTGATTGGTGCCGAGGTGGGCGTGGGCGTTGATGCGGTGCTGACGCAGGCGCCGCTGTTGCTGCGTATCGAGGAGCCGCGACGACTGCGCGACGCTGGCAGCAAGGCCAGCGAATGCGTGGTCGATGCCGAGGCCCATGGCAATCTGGCGGCCGAGCGCGTTCTGGTGCGCCTGAGCGGCATCCGTTGTTTTGACGGCGAAGGCGAGCCGGTACTCAATAAGCGCATCCATGGCTATGTGGTTGATGTGGACGGACGCAGTGGCTGCAAGGGGGCGCTGATGTGGAGCCAGCCGGCAAAAGACTTGGTGATGCTCGGTGCTGGCGCCCAGTCGCGACAGAATTTTCTGGTACGCGGCGCGCAAACAGCGGTGTCGCGCGCCACGCTGGGAATCGGCGACAGTTTGTTCGGCCGTGATGATGACAAAGCGCCCCTGCCCGATACGATACGGGAGCTACGCAGTACCGACACCCTGCTGCCGGTTCTGACTCTGGAGGCGGGCCGGCAGCTGCGCCTGGTGATACTGGGTGGTATCCAGTGAGGCGCCGCGATTGTCGGTTTGTCCGCATGCCGGCAGGGGGCAAGCGTTGCGTTGCCCGACGAAAGGCATGGCTGCCAGCTGACTGGCAGGCCATGCTGGCTTCATGATGAATCGCCGCCGCGCCCGCTTGCTGATTGTCGATGACTCGCGGGTGATCCGCGAGCTATTGGGCCAGATGTTTGGCGAGATGCCGGGGGTGGAGCTGCTCGGCTATGCGGAAACCGCCGACGACGCGATCGCCGCCATCCTGGCGCAGCGCCCCGACTGCGTATTGCTCGACCTCAATCTCAAATCCGGCACCGGCATCAATGTGCTGCAGGCCATCCATCCGCAACTGCCCAAGGTGGTATTTATTGTGATGAGCAATAACGAGGGCGAAAAATACCGGCAGGCATGCATGGCGGCAGGCGCCTGCCATTTTCTCGACAAAACCAATGATTTCAACAAGATCCGCTTTGTCGTCGATTGCCTGGATTTGAGCGAGGCTAGCGATTGATTGCGCGGCTCAAGGTCAAGGGCCCCGTATTTCCCGGGACCGGCGACGCTGGTTGAATACTCGATTCATTCAGCGCTTTCCTAGTCACGTTCCGCGAACACCTCCTTCGCAGCAAAGAGGCCATTGAGCGCCGCCGGAAATCCGGCATACACCGCCATCTGCATCAAAATCTCGACGATTTCTTCCTTGCTGCAGCCGACATTGAGCGCTGCGTGCAGATGTACCTTCAGTTGTGGCGTGGCATTGCCCAGCGCGGTCAGCGCGGCCACCGTGGCGATCTCGCGGCTTTTCAGGTCCAGCTGTGGCCGTGAGTAAATGTCGCCAAACGGAAATTCGATCAGCAGCCTGGCAAAGTCCGGCGCGATATCCTGCATGGCGGCAATCACCCGCTCGCCCGCCTCGCCATCGATGTCGCGCAATTTGTCCCAACCGCGCTGGTAGCGGCTATCTGCTTGTTGCTTGAGTTCCATCCTGGGCATCCTTCGCCGTTTCGGCGATCCGTTGTTGATAAAACAGAACCTTGTCATCGAGTACCGCCAGATTGGCGTTCAGCTCGGCGATATGCGCCTGCAAGCGGGCTCGATGGCAATCGAGCAAGGCCAGCCGCTCGGCCAGGGCGGCGTCGCCCGCCTCACGCAGTTGCGCGTAATGGCGGATTTGCGCCAAGGGCATGCCGATCGCCTTGAGGCGCAGCACGAAGCCCAGCCAGGCCTGGTCGGCCGCGTGATAACGGCGATGGCCATTGCCAGCGCGTCCGGCTGCCTGCAGCAAGCCAAGCCGTTCGTAGTAGCGCAGCGTGTGGGCGCTGACACCACTCAGTTCGGCCAGCTGGCCAATGCTCAATAGGGGTCCGGTCATGGAATCAAGCCTAAAAGTTGGAGTGCACTCTAAGTCAAGCGCGCCAGTGTAGTGCCCGCTTACTGAAAGCGGGCGATGGGGCCCATGGTGGCGGCGCTAGCGTGCTTTCGGCAGTGTCGGGTCGGACTGCGGTGTTGCCCGGTATTTGCTACTTTTGTCGCGACGGGCTGTCGTTTGCGGCATATCGTCCCTAGATATCAATGAGCAGCTGCGGTGCGGCGATTGCACAGTGCTTGTCGCAAGGCGGAACGATAGATGTTGCAGTGCGCTGCAGACTCAGGGAGGCGGCCATGGTGTTGCGCTTATTGCTGATGCTGGCCACCTTGTTGCCCTTGGCCCGTGCCGAGAGCTTGATCGTGTTCGCCGATGAAAGCTGGCCACCCCTGGTGCAGCCCTCGCCAAACGGCATGCTGGGCGTGATCCCGGCGGTGATGGCGGCAGCATCAAAGCTGTCGGGCGATCAATACCAGTTGCAGTATTTCCCGTGGCGCCGCGCCTACGAGGCCGCACTGCAAGGGCAGGGTGGCATAGTCGGCCTGTCTTTCAATGCCGAGCGTGGCGATGTGTTCGACTATTCGGCGCCGTTTTACGACGACAATGTCGAAATCCTCAGCCTCAAGCGCCATGCGCTGGTGTATCGCGATCTTGACGATCTGCGCGGCAAAACCATAGGCGGGATTATTGGTGCCAGCTATGGCGACCGGGTGGATGCGGCCATTGCGGCCGGCCTGTTCACCGTCGAGCGTGATACCAGCTTGCGAGGACGTTTGCGCAAGCTGCTGGCGGGCCGGTTGGATGCAGCCTTTGTTCATGGTGGTCTGGCAGCGATAGAGCAGGTGTTTGCCAGCGAGCCGGCGCTGACGGCACATCGCCAGGCATTTGCCGTCTCGCCGGTGCCCTTGCTGAAAGACCCGCTGCATCTGGCGTTTGCCAAATCGATGAAGCAAGGCGCTGCCTTGCAGCGTTTCAATCTTGCCATCCGGCAAATGACGGCATCGGGCCAGCTGCGCGCGATTATCGAGAACGAAGCGCGACGGCAAGCGCAGTCCCATCGCCCAAGCCAGAACTAGCGCCGTTTGGCGCGTGGCAACTGCTTTGTTATACAGTCGGCGTTTTCTTATGCGAAAGCGTCGGCATGTCTGCAGTCCTTCCCGATCCATCGCGCAATCAGGGTATTGACCTGCTGCGTGGCTTTTCCATCCTGATGGTGCTGATCCATCACTTTGCCCTGCCATTCCGTCTGCCGTTGCGCCATAGCCTGCTGGGCGAGCAGCTGCCCAAACGGCTGGTCGATGCGATCAGTTTCAATGGCTATGAGTCGGTGTTCGTATTCTTCGTGCTGTCGGGCTTTCTGATCACCCGGCGGGTGCTGGCACGCCATGGCGAGCTGGGGCAGATTGATTGGCGCCGCTTCTATCGCCAGCGCGCCGGGCGGATCATGCCGCTGCTGCTCTTGCTGCTGGCGGTGCTGAGTGTGCTGCACGGCCTGGGGTTGCGCGACTATGTGGTGGCGGAAAACGGCCAGACCTTGGGCCGGGCATTGCTATCGGCTCTGGGCCTGCACCTGAACTGGTACGAGGGCCAGACCGGCTGGCTGCCCGGCGCTTGGGATGTGCTGTGGTCGCTGTCGATCGAAGAGGTGTTCTATCTCGGCTTTCCGCTGCTATGCCTTTTGCTGCCGCGTGTGGCCTTGATTGCCGGCTTGCTGGTACTGGCATTTTCGCTACCGTGGACCCATGCCGCGCTCGATGGCAATGAAATCTGGCAGGAAAAAGCCTATCTGCCCGGCATGTCGGCCATTGCGTTTGGCGTGCTGGCTGCGCTATTGGCGCAGCGTTGGCAGGCATCGCGCACCATGGCGCGGATGCTGGCGCTGCTGGGCGCGATTGCGCTCTTCAACGTGTACTACTTTGGCGACCTGCTGTGGGCGGTGGTGCACGATGCCTCGATGCTGGTGCTGTGCCTGTCTGCCTGCCTGCTGGTACTCAGCGCCCACTGGCTGCAAGCCGCCGCACCACGCGGCCTTGCTTGGCTGGCCAGCATGGGGCGGCTTAGCTATGAGCTGTATCTGAGCCATATGTTTATCGTGCTGACCGCCACCAGCCTGTATGCCAGCTATCTGGGCAAGGATATGCGCTGGACCTGCTTCGTCTACCCACCCGCTATCTTGCTGTGCTTTGCCCTGGCCAAATTGCTGGAGAAATGGGTTAGCGGCCCGGCGGCGCGCTGGCTGGATCAAGCCTGGCTGCCAGCACGCGCGCTGGCGCCGGCCCGCTCCTGACTGCGACTGTTGGAGCGCCTCGGCCGCGACGATATCGGCTTCGCGGCTGATGTCGCTCCAGTAGAACGTTAGACTTTTCGGGGCGATTCATTAGTTTGGGAACTCCTGAACGAATCAACTAACGCGCCAAAAGCGCGGTAGCGCTGCTGTCCTACGGGTGCCCGGCCGGTAAACCGGCCACCCGTCAGGCTCCCCCGCGCAATGCGGGGGCGGAGGGGGTGGGGTATAACCGTGAAGTATCAATAGTTTACTAATTGACGCCTA
>NZ_JAYRLZ010000052.1:0-19565 GCF_041904975.1 Chitinimonas sp.
GGAATGGCCCGAGGCCACCCCGAGAATTCCCACCCATATCGGTTGCGTCGGGTTTTCAACCCAGCACGTGATAACCACCATCGATATGGATGCGCTCGCCAGACAGGCCAGCCGCGCCGTCGCAGGCCAGATAGGCGGACAGTAGCCCCACTTGCTCGATATTCACCTGCTGGTAATCAGGTGCTGCCTGCGCCACCCGCTGCAGCAGCGCATCGAACTGGTCCAGCCCGCCGGCGGCGCGGGTGCGCAAGGGGCCGGGCGATAGCGCGTGGACGCGGATGCCGTGCGGGCCCAGCTCGGCCGCCAGATAGCGCACGGTAGATTCCAGCGCCGCCTTGACCGGGCCCATCAGGTTGTAATGAGAAATCGCCTTTTCCGCGCCGTAAAAGCTCACCGTTTGCAGGCAGCCACCGTCTTTCATCAAGGGCTCGGCGCGTTTGGCCAGGCGGATAAAGCTGTGGCAGGACACATCCATGGCCAGGGCAAAGCCCTCGGCGCTGCAGTCCACCACCCGGCCATGCAGATCGTTACGCGGCGCAAAGGCGATGGAATGCAGCAAAAAGTCGAGCTTGCCCCAGCGCTCGGCTATCTGCGCGAACAGCGCATCGAGCTGGGCCGGGTCGCGTACATCCAGCGGCGCAATCAGCTCGGCGCCCAGTTGCTCGGCCAGCGGCCGTACATGCGGCTCGGCTTTGTCGTTCTGATAGCTGATCGCCAGCCGCGCCCCGGCCTGGCGGTAGGCGCGTGCGCAGCCATAGGCGATGGACTGCTCGTTTGCGACGCCGACCACCAGGCCGCATTTGCCGCGCAGATCGATAGGCAGGCTCATGCTTGTTTCTCCCGTCTGCCGCTATTGGCGTAAGCCATCAACACCGCGGCGGCGCAGGAGGCGATGCGGGTTTTGGCGGAATCGGCACGGCTGGTGAGGATGATGGGCAGCTGGGCACCAAGCACGATGCCGGCCGCATCGGCGCCATCGAAAAAGGTCAGCTGCTTGGCCAGCATATTGCCGGCTTCCAGATCGGGCACCAGCAGGATGTCGGCCTGCCCGGCCACTGGCGAGACAATGCCCTTGGTACGGGCCGCTTCCAGGCTTACCGCGTTATCAAACGCCAAGGGCCCGTCGACAATGCCGCCGCTGATCTGGCCGCGTTCCGCCATCTTGCATAGGGCGGCTGCATCGAGCGTCGAGGGAATGGCCGGGTTGACCGTTTCCACTGCCGAGAGGATCGCCACCTTGGGCTGGCGTATGCCGATCACCCGTGCCAGATCGATGGCGTTCTGGCAGATATCGCGCTTGTCATCGAGGCTGGGCTGGATATTGATGGCGGCGTCGGTGATCATCAAGGGCCGTGGGTAGGCCGGCACATCGAACAGGAAGACATGGCTGAGGCGCCGTTCGGTACGCAGGCCGGTGCTGCGATCGAGCACCGCATGGATCAGTTCATCGGTATGCAGGCTGCCCTTCATCAGCGCGCCAACCTGGCCGGCACGGCCCAACGCCACGGCGGCGGCAGCCGAGGCATGGCTATGTGGCGCATCGACGATTTCGATGCCGGTGATATCCAGCCCCTCGCTGAGCGCCAGTGCTTCGATGCGCGCGCGTGGCCCGACCAGCACCGGCACGATCAGCCCGGCTTGCGCCGCTTCCAGTGCGCCGGCAAGGGCGGCGGTGTCGCAAGGATGAACGATGGCCGTGCGCACCGCCGGCAGGTCTTTCACCCCCTTGAGCAGTTCCTGATAACGGCGATGCTCGAAGATGCGCACCTCGGGCAGTACAGCGCGCCGCCATTTGATCTTCTCGCTCGGCGCCTTGACCCGCGCATGACCGCTGATCACCGTCTCGCCATGCTGGTTGGTGCACAGGCAGTCCAGCAGCACGGTCTGTTTGTCGTCGTGCTTCTCGCACACGGTCACCCGCACTTCCAGCGTGTCGCCCAGCGTTACCGGCCGCAAAAAGCGCAGATCTTGCGCCAGATAAATGGTGCCCGGCCCCGGCAACTGGGTGCCCAGCACGGTGGAAATCAGCGCGCCGCCCCACATGCCATGGGCCACCACCTTGTGAAACAGACTTTGCGCGGCAAAGTCGGGGTCGAGATGGGTGGGATTCACATCACCGGACATCACCGCGAACAGCTCGATATCCCATTGCGACAGGGTGCGTACCAAGGCAGCGCTATCGCCGACCTGGATCTCGGCATAGGTGCGGTTTTCGATCTGGCTATCGCCGGCTGGCTCGGACTGGGTCATGGCAGGCTCCTGATGGATGTTGCGTCGCAGCATTGTTAGCGCGATATCCGGCACGAAACAAGCGCGGTTTCATGACATCAGGCAGTTTATTGATCTGGCGCAAGCCGGCTGTGGCTAGCGCCACTTGATGGCGCAACCGGCGCTGGGCGCCTGCTGGCTTGGCCCTTCGCCGGTCATGGCGATCTGCTTCATCGCCTGGAACAGCTCGCGCTCGGTGGCGGCATTGACCGGGCGGCGCCCGGCATCGTCGAAGCGGCCACGGTATTGCAGCTTCAATTCGCTGTTGTAGCCAAAAAAGTCCGGCGTACATACCGCGCCATAGGCGCGCGCCACATCCTGGCTTTCGTCGTACAGATAGGGGAAGGAGAAGTTGAACGCCTTGGCATAGGCCTTCATATGGTCGAAGTCGTCCTCGGGAAAGGCCGTCGGGTTGTTGGAGCTGATCGCCACGCTCCTGATGCCGTAGCTTTCCAGCTCACGGCAGGTTTCCACCAGTCGCTCGCGTATTGCTTTTACAAACGGGCAGTGATTGCAGATAAACATCACCAGCACGCCATTGGGCCCGCGCACGTCCGACAGGCTGTACTGGCGCCCATCCACGCCAGGCAGCTCGAAATTCACGGCGGGCTGGTTGAATTCGCAAAGTGGCGTGCTCAGGCTGACCATGATGGCGACTCCAGTGACAATGCCGGGATTATAGGTGCTTGCCGCGCTGGCATAATCGGGGGCTGAACGATTGTGAGCCCGACCATGCCCCGACTTTATCTTGATCAGCCGCTTGCCACCGGCAGCGAATTCGATTTGCCCGAGCAGGCAGCCCGCCATGTGCAGGTATTGCGCCTGCAGCCCGGTGATGCGCTGGGCCTGTTCAATGGCCAGGGCGGCGAATATCTCGCCACCGTGCTGGAGATGGGCAAGCGCCACGTCAAGGTGGCGATCACCAGTCATCTGGCCGAGGAACGCGAATCGCCGCTGGCGATGACCCTGGTGCAGGCGCTGTCGGCTACCGAGCGCATGGACTACACGGTGCAAAAGGCCACCGAGCTGGGCTACAGCGAAATCCATATCGTCCAGTCGGCGTTTTGCGGCTACAAGCTGGCGGCTGACCGGGTGGAAAAACGGGTGGCGCACTGGGCTGCTGTGGCCGCTGCGGCGGCCGAGCAATGCGGGCGCACCCGGGTGCCGCTGATCCGGCCGCCGCAGCGTTTCGACCAGTGGCTGGCCAGCGCGCCGGCCGCCGATCTCAAGCTCTTGCTGTCGCCAATCGGCGCGGTCGGGCTCGATGCGCTGCCCGGCAAGGCGGAGAGCGTGCAGATCCTGGTCGGGCCGGAAGGCGGGTTCTCCGCCGATGAAGAGGCGGCAGCGGTGGCGGCCGGCTTTACTGCGCTGGTGCTGGGCCCGCGCCTGTTCCGCACCGAGACGGTGGCGCCGGTGGTCGGCGCCTTGTTACAGGCCCGCTATGGGGATTTCCGCCGCTGAGCGGGTATCCGGCAGCGGCAGGCGCTTTTCCAGAAAGCGGGTCTCGGCCAGAAAGCTGATATCGCGGCGCCGCTCGCCGGTTTCGGCAAAACCCATGCGGCGCCAGAACACAAATGCCGGACCATTGCTGGCGATGATACCGATGCGCAAAGTCTGCATGCCGGGCCAACTGGCGATCTCACGCTCCAGCAGCTGGTAAGCCTCGCGACCGATGCCACGCCCTTGCCACGGTTCGCCAATCAGCAGCAGGCCGATCTGCGCTTGCTCGGGATAGCGCCAGCCGCGCAGTGCCATGGCCACGCCGATCAGGGTTTCGCCATCAAGGATGGCGAAGATATGCTGGTCGCCAATGCTGCGCCCCACCGGCAATTCGCTGCCATCAAACCAGGCAGCGATTGCATCGCGACCGGGCATGCGTTTGCCTTCGGTGATCAGCCAGTAATTGGGCGCCTTGCAGCACAGGGCATGCAGCTCATTAAGCTGGGCACGCGATGGCCAGACGATGCGTTGCAGTAGCAGCGCCAAGGCTCGCTCCCCGCCTACAAGGTACCGTAGGAATGCAGGCCGGACAGGAACATGTTCACGCCAAGGAAGGCAAAGGTGGTGACCAAGAGGCCGATCACCGCCCACCAGGCAAGCACATTGCCGCGCCAGCCCTTGACCAGGCGCACATGCAGCCAGGCGGCGTAGTTGAGCCAGACGATCAACGCCCAGGTTTCCTTCGGGTCCCAGCTCCAGTAGCCGCCCCAGGCATCGGCCGCCCAGGCGGCACCGAGGATGGTGGCAATGGTAAAGAACAGAAAGCCGACGGCGATCGCCTTGTACATCACCTCGCCGAGCACCTCATAGCTGGGCAGGCGATCGGCCAGCACGCCGCGCGCCGACAATAGCTGCGCTACCCCCAGCATGGCCGCCAGCGAGAAACTGCCATAGCCGACAAAATTGGCCGGGACATGGATCTTCATCCACCACGACTGCAGGGCCGGAATCAGCGGCTGGATTTCATGGGCCTGCCGATCAAAGGTGTACCAGAGGATAAAGCCGACTGCCGCCGTGATCACCAGCATCACGAAGGCGCCCATGCGGCGGGTGGCAAAGCGTTGCTGGTAGTACAGATACAGCAGGTTGGTGATCAGGCAGAACAGCACGAACACTTCGTACAGATTGGATACCGGCACATGGCCGACATCGCTGCCGATCAGGTAGCTTTCGTACCAGCGCACGAAGAACCAGCTGCCCGCAGCACCGGCAGCGCTCCAGGCAAGGCCGGTGGCGATGGAGTCTGCTGTTGCCGAGCGGCGCAGCAGGCCGAACCAGAAGGCGCCGGTGGCCAGGAAGAACAGCACGCACATCCACATCACCAGCGACTGGCTGGCCAGCACATATTTGAGCCAGAACGCAGTCTGCGCCCGCGCCAGCTCACCGCCATACAGGCCGATGGCCGCCAAGGCCAGCACCAGGCAGGCGGGAAAGAACAGGCGCATCGGTTTCCAGAACCAGCCCAGCCAGATCAGCGAGGCGGTGGCGCCGACCAGGATGCCCTGCTCATACACATCCATAAAGCCATGAAAGCGCGAATAGGCGATGCCAGCCACCAAGAGCAAGAAGGCGGCAAACCCATAGTCGGCCAGTGACAGGTTTTGCCAGGAGCGTGCATTGGCGTGCTGCGCGGCAAGTGTGGAGGACGGATTCATCATGAGCTCTCTTTCACACCCTGCATGGCCGCCATGGCCGTGCGGTGTGCGTTGAATTCCTGTTCGGTTTGCTGGTCGCGGCGGTTGGACGAGAAGGCCAGCAGCACTTCCTGCTTGCCCAGCCACAGCCACAGCCGGTTTTCCCGGATGTAGAACATGCAGAATATGCCCGCTACCAGCAGCACG
The DNA here is from genome assembly GCF_041904975.1 of Chitinimonas sp. Lineage (NCBI taxonomy): Bacteria > Pseudomonadati > Pseudomonadota > Betaproteobacteria > Neisseriales > Chitinibacteraceae > Chitinimonas > Chitinimonas sp. The sequence goes on from NZ_JAYRLZ010000052.1 coordinate 5,610, forward strand.
CTGCCGATAAAGACCAAAGGCTCGCCCGGGCTGCGTGTCATCTGGAAGCCGCTGGACTTGACCTCGGTAAAGCCGGTCAGTTGCAGGTAAAAGCCGCCATAGTCATTGCGCGCCGATACCGCCACCAGGCTGTCGAGCACAAAGCGGAACTGCTTTTCGTCGATGTCGATTGGCGCAAGTCCCGCGCGCTCCTGCGCCAGATTCATCGCCTCGACCGCCGCACCTTGCAGCAGCTTGATATAGGTTTGCGCCACCGCCTGGCGCTTGTCGGCCGGCACTTTGGCATCGAGAAAGCTCTCCAGCGCCGCCATGCCGCCTTCGCTATAGCGTTGCAGCACCCAGTTCACGCTCTGCTCGAATTCCGGCCGGAACGGGCCGGTGATCGCCTTGCCCTGCAGGGCACGCTCTGCGGTGCGGCGGGCGATTTCCGGCCACGATGCCTTGTCGCCCAGCGCGCTGGCAAAGCGCATAAAGGTGTCGGGGCGCATCTCGCCATCGAGCGGGATGCGGACAAAGCCGAACGGTGCGCCCACTTCGCTGCGCAGGCCGCTGATCTGGTAATAGCGGCCCTCTTCCTCGAATGGTGCAAGGTAATTGAGGTATTCGCGTGCCTGGCCGGCACGGTCGCGCACCTTGAACTGGATGGACGGGCCGACGTTTTTCACCCGCTTCTTCGCCTTGACCTCACGCGCATCCTGCATGGCGCTGCGCATCTCGCCTGCCGGTTTTTCGTCGGCCAGGTTCTCGATATTGAACGGCCGGAATTCGCCGAATTCCAGCGTCAATGGCTGGCCGCGCCAGTTGATCGGCTGGCTGGACAGGGAGCGCGCCTGCAGGGGCTGGCTGACCGGCTGCCCGGCGGACCAGTCCCACAGGGTCATTTGCAGCGGCGATCCGCCATCGCCAAAGCTGGACTGGTAAATGGCGATGCCATTCACCACGACCGGATGATTGACGGTGGTGGTGCCGCTGATCACCTTGCCGCTGGCCTTGTCGGTGACCTCGATATCGCTGGCGAACAGCTTGGGTTGGCCGGTCGAATAATGCTCGACATGGAAGCGCTTGAGCTTCACCAGAAACGGCAGCTCCTGCACGAAGTAACCGCGCCCCGATGCGACAAAGGCGATATCGCCGCTCGATCCTTCGGCAAGATCGAGATTGCCGCGAAACGACAGATTGCTGGTGGACAGCCTGCTGCGCGCCGGTACCTGGCTTTGCGGCACATCGCGGGTTTCCACATCCTTGCTGCCAAACAGCACCTGCAGCTTCAGGGGCAGATTGCCGTCGAGCAGACCGCCGATGCAGATCACCACAATGGCCATATGGGCGAACAGATAGCCGAGTCTTTGCAGGCTGCCCTTCTTGGCGGCCAGCATCAGGCCATCGTCACGCTCGATCTGCTTGAAGCGATAGCCTTGGCTACGCAGCCAGCCCTGCGCCTGGTCGAGCAGGTCGGCCGTGGGCGCTTCACTTTGCCACGCTGCCTGGTGCGACATGGCACGCAGCGATTTGAGCGCCGCCTGCTCGCGATACTGTTGCACATCGCGCAACACGCCGGGCAGATGACGGTAGATGCAGAGTGAGGTGGAGGCGACCAGAAAGGCCAGCATGCCGAGAAACCAGCCGGCGTGGTAGACATCGAACAGGCCGATGGCTTCAAACGGCTTGAACCAGAACTCGCCGAATTCAACGATGTAATTGCTGTAAGGCTGGTTTTGCTGCAACACCGTGCCGATCACGGCGGCAACCATGATGATGACCAGCAGGCTGATGGCGAAGCGCATCGAGCTGATCAGCTCGAACAGCGCCCGCCCGAAAGAGGAGCGACGCACAGGGACTTCCCGTTAAAAAGGGTGGCTGGACCCTGCGGTCCGGCCACCCCGGATGGATCGGGCTAGCGCCCGCACCGGCCTGCGCCGGCGGATGCTCAGTGCAGACCGGCGATGTATTCGGCAACCGCCTTCATGTCGGCATCGGTCATTTTCAGGGCGATATCGTGCATCGGGCCGTTCTTGCGATCGGTGTTGGCACGGAAGGCGTTCAGCTGGGCCACCACATAGGCAGCATGCTGACCACCGAGGCGCGGATATTGCACCGGCATGCCGGCGCCATTGGGGCCATGGCAGGCCATACAGGCGGGCAGGCCGACGGCAGCGTTGCCGCCGCGATACAGTTTCTTGCCAGCTTCCATCAGCGCCTTGTCGGTACCGGCACGCTCTTTCGGCTTCTGCGCGCTGAAATAGGCGGCAACATTCTTCATGTCGGCCTCAGACAGATTGGCAGCCTGGCCGGCCATGATGGCGTTCTTGCGCTCGCCTTTCTTGAAGGCGGCGAGCTGAGCGGCAATGTATTCGGCATGCTGGCCGGCAAGGCTGGGGTTGGCGGATGCCGCGCTATTGCCATCGGCGCCGTGGCAGGCTGCACACACCGTGTCGACAATCGCCTTGCCCTTGGCCGGATCAGCCTTGGCAGGGGCTGCAGCCGGCGTTTCTGCCGCGATTGCAAAAGTGGCGGCGAAGCCGAAAAGAACTGCCAACGCGCTACGTTTCATAGCAAGAAGCTCCTAGAGATCGAGTCGATGCGGCGACGTCGCCGATGGGTTGATTTGCCACCTGTTGACGTGACAGCAAGCACAGGGGATTGCCATTTGCACGCCAAGGCTTTGATTCAAACCTGATATTCTATCCGAACCTTGATGCGCCGCCAAAGCGGCGCCACTTAGCCAGGCTCCACACCCTATGTCGCTGTTCAGTCAATTACGTTTTCACACCACCGTCAACGATCTGCATATGCTGCCCTTCGAAGGGGTGGAAGTTGCATTCGCCGGTCGGTCCAATGCAGGTAAATCCAGCGCCATCAACACCTTGGCCAATCACAAGCGCTTGGCCTTTGTGTCAAAAACGCCCGGTCGAACCCAGCATATCAATTATTTCGATTTTGGCGAGGGTCGCTATCTGGTTGACTTGCCCGGCTACGGTTATGCCGAAGTGCCCGAGGCGATTCGCGCGCACTGGGAGGCTTTGCTTGGCCAGTATCTGGCTACCCGCCCCAATCTGATCGGTCTGGTACTGATGATGGATTCGCGTCATCCACTCAAGCCGCTCGATGTGCGCATGCTGGACTGGTTTATCCCGACCGGCCGGCCAGTGCACGTCTTGCTTACCAAGTCGGACAAGCTCACCCGCCAGGAGCAGGCCAAGACGCTGGCGGCTGTGCGCGACAAACTGCAGGCTTGGCCGCAATGCTCGGTGCAACTGTTTTCCAGCCTGAAAAAGACCGGCATCGATGAGGCCGAGGCGGTGGTAGGCGGCTGGTTTGCCAGCTTGCAGGAAAATGTCGATGAGCCGGGAACTTAATCCGAGGCACCCGATCACAGCTCGCAGGCGTGACGAGCGCCTCCCGCTTCTCCTCCCTGAGCGGGGCCCGAACAAGTTGATCGGGTTTTTCAAACCCCGGCCAGATACCCCTTCCGGCCGGGGTTTTTTATTTGCAAAAAACGCTGGATTACCCCCGCAATAGTGGTTTTGGCGTCAATATGCTATTTTAGAATCCGCTGTTCATGCCAATGGGGCATGGCAAGCAAAGGGAGAGGGTTGATGCAGAGGCTCGCAGGCATCAAGGTAATGGTGATCGATGACAGCAATACCATCCGCCGCAGCGCCGAGATTTTCCTTGGTCAGGCGGGGTGCGAGGTCATCCTGGCAGAAGACGGTTTCGATGCCTTGGCCAAGATCAGCGATCACCATCCGGATGTGATTTTCGTGGATGTGATGATGCCGCGACTCGATGGCTACCAAACCTGCTCCCTGATAAAAAAGAACCCTCGTTTCAAGTCCACTCCGGTCATCATGCTGTCCTCCAAAGACGGCTTGTTTGATCGTGCGCGCGGCCGCATGGTGGGCTCGGATGAATACCTGACCAAACCCTTTACCAAGGACAGTCTGCTGCAAGCCGTTGGCGCCCATTCGGGCCAGGCCTAGGCAGGCATTCCGCGAACGCCTTAGGATGCAATCCCCATGTCTATCAAAAAAATCCTGATCGTTGACGATTCCCCTACCGAACGCCACTTCCTCGGTGAGCTGCTTACCAAGAACGGCTTTCAGGTAATGACGCTGGAAAGCGGCGAGGAGGCCGTGGCCCGCGTCAAGGAATTGATGCCCGACCTGATCCTGATGGATGTGGTGATGCCGGGGCTCAATGGCTTCCAGGCCACGCGCACCATTTCCAAGGATGATGCGACCCAGCACATTCCCATCATCATGTGCACATCCAAAGGCCAGGAAACCGATATCGTCTGGGGCAAACGCCAGGGTGCACGCGGCTATGTGGTGAAGCCGGTCAATCCTGACGAGTTGCTCAAGCAGATCAGCGCGCTCGGCTGAACCGAACACCATGGCCAAACGCGTCAGCCTTCGCGAATTCCAAGAGAGCGTAGTTGCGCGCCTGAAGGCGCTGCCTACTACGCACGCCGCCACCACCAAGCTGGGCATCCAGGTCGGTGACAGCGCCTGGCTGGTGGACCTGACCGATGTCAGCGAGGTGCTGCCGGTCCCCACCATGGCCAATGTTCCGCTGACCCGCCGCTGGTTCAAGGGTGTTGCCAATATCCGCGGCAACCTGTTCAGCGTGGTCGATCTGCCGGGTTTTCTCGGTGATGAGCCGGTGCAGGTCGGCGTTAGCAGCCGCTTGTTGATCATTCATGCCCGGCATATCGTGAATTCAGCCCTGTTGGTCAATCGCATGCTGGGCTTGCGCAATATCGATGAAATGACCGAAATCGCACCGGCAGACGCCTCGGTACCGTGGTGCGGCCCGTTGCGACGTGATCGCGATGGCCGCGAGTGGCGCGAATTGCGATTGCTTGATCTGGTACAACAAACACCATTCCTACAAGTGGGCACGATTTAGGCCCGACACTGAACCCACCAAACCAGAATACGAACCCGCCCCAGGGGCACGTAGCGACGGGAGATGCTTGAAAATGGCGCTGATGGATAAGCTTAAATCGCCCAGTAACGACAAGGCGGCGACCTCTGTTGAAGGTAAAACCAGCCCCTTGGCCGGTCTGCTTTCGGTTTTTGGCAAGAAAAAGACCGAGGCGGCTGCCCAGGACAAGCCTTACGATCCTTTGCGTACTGTTTCGATCATCGACCGGATCAAGCCACACTCCGAAGGCGGTGCGTCGCGCCCCTTGCCGCTGATCGGCCATTTGCCGATCGAAAAGCAGATCCAGATCTGTTTTGGTGGCATCGCGGTGTCGGTGATTCTGTTTGGTGCGACCCTGGTGATGATGGTGCGTGCATCCAACCACGACGCCATCTACCGTGCGACCTCAACGGAAATGCAGATGTTGTCGCAGCGGATGGCTCGTGCATCGGCACAGGCAATCCAGGGTAATGCGGCAGCCTTCCCCTTGCTCAAGCAGGCGTATGACAAATTCAACGACAACCTGAAGCTGCTGGTTGATGGCGGCCCGGGTTTGCCTTCTACATCTGGCAAGGCGGCAGACACGCTGCAGCAGATCAAGAAGAACTGGGACACCAACTTCCTCGCCAATGCCAAGCGTCCCACCGTTGACACCATTCTCAAGCAAGAGAAGACCCTGGTGTCGGTGACCAAGAACGTGAGCGCGATTAACCGCAATGACGCCAAGCTGCTTGAATTGACGCAGCAGCTGGTGTCGCTGCTGGCGGAGTCGGGCGCGTCCGACCACGAAGTGGAGCTGGCCAATCAGCAGGTGATGCTGTCGCAGCGTATGGCAAAGAACGCCAACGCCATGTTGGCCGGTGAAATCATCAATCCGGAAGTGGTGTTCCTGCTGGGTAAAGACACCAACACCTTCCGCGATACCCTGCAAGGCATGATCGAGGGCAGCGAAGACTTGCGCATTCCGGCGGCCAAGAACCCGGAAGTGAAGCAGAAGCTGTCTGAAATCCGCGACATGTTCAAGGATTTCGAAACCGTGGTGGGTGCCTTCTCGCGCAATATGCAGAACCTGGTGAACACCCGTCTTGCCAACCAGACCATCTATAAGGAAAGCGAAGCCCTGCTGAAGGATTCGCAAACCCTGACCGCTGACTACGAAAACCAGGCCAGCGGCGCACTGACCGTGATTCTGGAAGTGCTGTTTGCCGTATCGGCGATCGGTTCCTTGCTTGCACTGATCAGCGTGTATAACGGCGAATCGCAACGTCGCCGGATGGAAATCGAAAACGAAAACAAGCGGAACCAGGAAGCTATTCTGCGACTGCTGAACGAAATGTCCGATCTGGCTGACGGTGACTTGACCGTGCGCGCATCGGTGACGGAAGACCTGACCGGCGCTATCGCTGACTCGATGAACTACACCATCGACGAGCTGCGCAGCCTGATTATCGGTATTAACCGCGCCACCGAGCAGGTGACGGCGGCATCCCAACAAGCCCAGGCGATTTCGGGCGAACTGCTGCAAGCAGCACAACGCCAGTCCGAAGAAATTATCGAGACCAATGAGGTGGTGCAGAACATCGCCCGCTCGATCGGTGATGTGTCCGGTAACGCTGCCGAGTCCGCCCGAGTGGCCCAGCAATCGCTGCAAGCTGCACAAAAGGGTACCGATGCGGTACAGAACCAGATCAAGGGCATGAACGAAATCCGCGAGCAGATTCAGGAAACCGCCAAGCGAATCAAGCGTCTGGGTGAAAGCTCGCAGGAAATCGGTGAAATCGTGGAACTGATTTCCGACATTACCGAGCAGACCAACGTTCTGGCCCTGAACGCTGCCATCCAGGCGGCATCTGCCGGTGAAGCCGGTCGCGGCTTTACCGTGGTTGCGGAAGAAGTGCAGCGACTCGCTGAACGTTCCGGCGAAGCTACCAAGCAGATCGGCGCGATTGTGAAGACCATTCAGGCCGATACCCATGATGCGGTAGCCGCCATGGAAGTGTCGACCCAGGGTGTGGTGGAAGGGGCAAAGCTGTCTGATGCTGCGGGTCAGGCACTGAGCGAGATCGGTCTGGTGTCGAATGACCTGGCCTCCCTGATCGACACCATTGCACGTGCCACCCAATCTCAGCGCGAACTGGCCGACAAGGTGGCCGATTCGATGCAGGACATCTTGCGCATTACCGAGCAGACCACTGCGGGTACCAAGCAGACTGCCGTTCAGATTGGCCAGCTAACCGGTCTGGCAGCAGAACTGAAGGGTTCGGTCGCGGGCTTCAAGCTCTGACCCAGGCGCGGCGGCAGCGTTTTCGCTTGCCGCCCCCTCGGCTGCCACGCCGCCATCGAGACGGATATTTATTGCTATGAGCGCGCATACCGAATTCGACCTGGGGTCGCTAATCTGGGTCAAGGGCGAAATCGACCAGGCCCTGGAAAAAGCTCGCCAGAGCCTCGAAACCTACGCCAGCAAAAACGAAGCTGCAGAACTCAAATTTGCCCAGACCCATTTGCACCAGGTACGTGGTGCGATCGAAATGGTCGGCCTCTCCGGCGCTGCCCGGTTTTCCGAAGAATTGGAAATCGCCGTTGGCACAGTCGAGCGCGGCGAAGCCGATGCGGCTGTGTTGCCCGTTGTTGCCGAAGCTGCGGCCAGTCTGGCCCAGTATCTGGAATCGCTGATCAATGGTTCGACCGATCAGGCGCTCAAGCTGCTGCCAGCCTACCGTCGTGTGCGTGCCGCACGTGGCGAGGCCAATACCAGCGGTGCCGATCTGTTCTTCCCGACCCTGTCGGCTCAGCTTCCAGCCGGCCTGGCCCCGGTATCGCTGGATGATGCCGGCCTCGCCCAATTGCAGAAAAACGCCCGTGCCCGCTTTGAAGCCGGCCTGCTCAAATGGTTGAAGGACGACCGCCGAGGCGGTGCCTTGTTGATGGTGCAGGCGCTGCTGGGCATTGCCCGCAGCCAATCGAGCACCTTGCAGCGCGGATTTTGGTGGGTTGCAGCAGCCCTGGTTGAGGGCACCATTGATAACCGGGCCAAGCTTGATCTCGAACTGAAACCGATTTTTGCCCGCTTGAACCAGCAGCTCAAACGACTGGTCGACGGTGGCAAGGTGGCCGAGCGCCTGTACCGCGATGTGCTGTACGTAGTCGCCTCGATGGATACCAATAGCGTGCACTGCGCCGCGGTCAATTCAGCGTTCGCGCTGAAGGAGCTGATGCCTGATGCCGCGCTGGAAGACGACGCCCAGCAACTGGCCTCGATGCAGGCTGCCCGTGAATTGCGCGAGGTGGTGAACCAGGCCAAGGACAACTGGGCGCGCATCGGTGGTGGCAACCTCGACAAATTGGGTCTGCTGCAACACCAGCTGACCGATATGGCCAAGCGTGGTGCCAGCCTGAATATTGCCGGCTTCGATACCCTGCTGGCCGAGTTGCTGCGCCTGTTGGGCACCCTCAAGAGCGTACCGGCAGAAGACCAGGCGCTGGAAATCGCTACTGCGCTGTTATTGCTGGAAAACGCCTTGCTGGTATTCCCCGAGCAATCGCGTGAATTTCCGGCGCAATCGTCTGCCATGGTGGCGCGTTTGCAGGGCAAGGGCGTCGATCAGGAAGTCACCCTGCTCGACGAAGTGTCGCGCCGTGCCCAGGAGCGCCTGCTACTGGGCCAGGTGGCCCAGGAAATCCAGGCCAATCTCAGCCAGATCGAGCAATTGCTGGATGACTTTTTCCGCGATCCGGCCAGCCGTGATGAACTGAAGGCCACTGATGCCACCATCCGGCAAATCCGTGGCGCGCTTACCATGCTCGATGAGCAGGACGCGCTGTACCTGCTCGATCACTGTGCCGAAACGATACGCCGCTGCCAGAGCGCCGATTTTGTCGCCGCGGCCGATGAGCTGGAATTTCTAGCCGAAGCGCTGTCCAGCCTTGGCTTCTATATCGAGGCCCTCAAGCGCGAAGATGCCGAGCGCAATCGCCTGATCGCGCCCTGGTTGCACAAGATCCGTGGCGATGAGCCGCAAGCGCCCGCGCCGATCGATGCTGAGTCGAGCGATGCGGTATTCGATCATCAACCCGAGCCGGAGCCGGAGCCGCTGGCATTCGCGCCGGAGCCGCAGCCTGAGCCGGTCATCATCGAAGCCGTACCTGCGGCACCGGCGCCGGTCAGCGATGCGGCAGTCGATGCCGAGCTGCTCGAGGTCTACCTTGAGGAAGCGGTCGAGGTGCTGGGCAATATCGAACAGCATCTGGCCATCGTACGCGAGCAGCCCAATAACAAGGATGCGCTCACCGTCATCCGTCGTAGCTTCCACACCCTCAAGGGCAGTGGTCGCATGGTCGGCCTCAACCAGCTCGGCGAAGTGGCTTGGGCGGTCGAGCAGGTAATGAACAAATGGCTGCAGGATGAGAAGCGCGCCAGCGGCGGTCTTCTACGCCTGATCGACACAGCATCGGCTGGATTCTCGCGCTGGGTGGAAGAGCTGAAAGATCACGGCGCTGCCCAGGTTGAGGCCAGCGCGCTGTTTGCCTTGGCCGAGCAATTGAAGTCCGGCAATGATCCGGACGTGGCCGAAGCCGCAGTGAGCGAACTGCCGGCCATGGTGCTCTCCGAAGCTGTGCCACAGCCCGCGCCAGAAGCCTTGCCGGCCGAGTTGCACATCGAAGCTGTCGCCGAGCCGGCGCCCGTCGTCGATGCCTTGCCGGATCTGGTGCTGGACATCGAACCGCCGCAGGCGGTGGCCGAGGCGGCCCCGGCCGCAGACGATGCCGAGCACTTCGCGCTTGATTTCGATTCTGCGCCGGCTGCGGCCAGTATCGAGCCTCAACTTGTCGATGCCGGGCCGCTTGATGCGAGCGCCGAATCCGCCACGGTGGACTTCCACCTTGACCTGGAAGCCGATACTCCCCTGCTGCCTGGCTCCATCGAGCCGGTGTATACCGAGCCGGTGCCCGAGCCGACCGAGCTGCAGATCGGCGATATCAGCATTTCCAAAGCCCTGTTCGGCATTTTCCTCGACGAGGCGTACCGGCACTTTGCCACCCTCAACGAGGCGTTTATCGACTTCCGCGCCCATGGCGAAGTCCGGCCGGAATTTGTCCATGCAGCACATACCCTGTGTGGCATCGCCAATACCACCGGTTTTACCTCGCTGGGCGAGTTGGGTCATGCGATTGAATTGGCGTTGATTGCACGTCAGTCGGTGGGTGGCGAGCCTTCGCTGGAAGAGCGCGAGACCTTTGCCATTGCCATCGACAAGGTCGGCGCCATGCTCGGCTTGGTGGGGCGCCACCATATGCCGGCCGACGAATTGCAATTGGTGGCCTTGCTCAATGCGATGAGCAACCGGCTCAAGGACGATGCTCAAGCCGGCTCGATGCAGACACCGGCAATGGTCGAGCTACCCGAACTGGCAACAGATGAGCCAGCCGATACGGCATCGCTGGTCGAGCCGGCTCAACCACCTGCCCATGCCGATATCCAGCTCGACGAGCTGGCGCTGGACTTCGATCTGCAAGTGCCTGCCGAAGCCGGGGAAGTCGCAGCGCTGCAGCCGGTCGAGCTGCCTGTGGTGGATGCACCGCTGCCAGAAGCTGCCGAACCGATCGACGCCGTGGCCGGCGAGGTGCTGGCATCGGAAGACCTGTCACTGGAGATTCCGGATCTGACGCTGGAAATGCCGGCGGACGAGGCCTTGCTGCCGCCCGGCCTTAGCCATGACGCTGTCGAAGAAGAGGTCCATCTGGACCTTGATGCGGTGGTCGACGCGCTTCCTGGCGCGGACGCGCCGGCTGATGCATTGCCGCAAGAGGCGGTGCAGGCGGAGCCGGAAACCATCGATCTATCCTTGCCGGAAACTGCCGGCGAAGATGCGCTGCTGATTACCGAATCGGAACTTGTCGAGGTGGAGCCGCAACCTGCCGGCGACGACGCCATTAACTTGTCGGTTGAGGAACTGCCTGCGGTGGCATTGCCGCTGGAAGCGCCGCTTGCAGAAGTGCCGGAAGATACGGTGCTGGTGGCGCCAGCTGAAGACGAAGCCGGGCATGATCTGCCGCTCGATGCAGTTGACGCAATCGAGCTTAATGTCTTGCCGGTCATCGAAGCCGAAGCGACTAGCGAAGCCGGACCCGACTCCGAACCCGAAGCATTGCCCGAGGCCGAACTGTTCGAGATCGAGGCGGCAAGTGCGCCCGAGCTCGATGTATTTGCATCGGCGCCCGATGCCATGCTCGCTATCAGCCTGCCAGTGGAAGACGAGGCGCTGTTGTTGCCGGCAACGATGGCCGAGGCCGAAGCCGCGTTGACCGATGTGGCGCTGGCCCCGGTTGACGAAGCGATGGTGATCGAGGCGCCGCGCGAGGTGCTGGATGCCGAGGCATTTGCCAAGGAAGAAGAGCCAGCCGACCTGCCCGATGAAGTCTTGGCGCCCAGCATCGATGTGCCGCTGGATACTGCCGAAGTGGCCGAGCTGCCGACCATTGCCCATGAAGCCGATAGTGTGGGCAGCGTCATGCCGCTGGCGAATGACCGCTGGGCCGAAATCACCGCCATCGACGAGCTGGACGAACAGCTGCTGCCGATCTTTATCGAAGAAGCGCAGGAATTGATGCCGCAAATCGCGGCCGACCTGCGCAAGCTGCGCGAAGATGCGACAGACCATGAAGCGCAGGATTCGCTCAAGCGCGTGCTGCACACCCTCAAGGGCAGCGCCCGTATGGCCGGCGCCATGCGCCTGGGTGAAGCCACCCATAATCTGGAAACCCGTTTGCTCAATACCGGCGACGGTTTGCTGCCGGCGGTACTGGACGAGCTGGACCTCGATTACGACCTGATCGTCGATCTGCAAGATAGGCTGATCAATGGCGAACCGGCTGCGCCTGCCGAGGCGGCTGCCGAGCAGGCCGAGACGGTGCTGCCCGGCGTGGCCGTGCCGAGCCTCGCTTCGCAAGGCCGGGTACCGGGTGCGCCACAGCAGCTGGGCCTGTCCGACCCCGAAGCCGGCAAGACCACGGTGCGGGTGCGTGCCGATCTGGTCGATCGTCTGGTTAACCAGGCCGGTGAAGTGGCGATTGCCCGCACCCGTATCGAGTCGGAAATGCTGTCGCTCAAGCGTTCCTTGCTCGATCTGACCGATAACGTCGGTCGTCTGCGTAACCAGTTGCGCGAAATCGAAATCCAGGCCGAATCGCAGATGCAGTCGCGACTCAGCCATAGCAGCGATCTGCCGGACTTCGACCCGCTGGAATTCGACCGCTTCAGCCGCTTGCAGGAACTGACCCGCTTTATGGCCGAGTCGGTGAATGACGTGGCCACCGTGCAGCACAATCTGTTGAAGAATCTGGACGAATCCAGCGCCGCACTGCAACAGCAATCGCGCCTGACGCGCGATCTGCAACAGGAGCTGATGCGGGTGCGCATGGTGCCGTTCTCCTCGCTATCCGAGCGCCTGTACCGCTTGGTGCGGCAGACCGGCAAGGAAACCGGCAAGAAGGTCAATCTGGAACTGCGCGGCGGCCGGGTAGAAATCGACCGCTCGGTGCTGGAAAAGATGGTGTCGCCGTTCGAGCATATGCTGCGTAACGCCATCGACCACGGCCTGGAAACCACCGAGGTGCGCACCGGACGCGGCAAGAACGAGTTCGGTGAAATCCTGGTGGAAGCGCGCCAGGAAGGTAATGAGCTGGTACTGAATCTGCGCGACGATGGCGCCGGGCTCGACCTGAAACGCATACGCGAAAAGGGTATCGAGAAGGGCCTGATCGACGCGAACGAGCAGTACAGCGACAGCCACCTGATGAACCTGATCTTCGAGGCCGGCTTCTCTACCGCCAGCGCAGTCACCCAGCTGTCCGGCCGCGGTATCGGCATGGACGTGGTGAAGAGCGAAATCGAAGACCTGGGTGGTCGGGTGGAAGTGGACTCGGTAGCCGGCCAGGGCACCACCTTCACCATCCACCTGCCGCTGACCCTGGCGGTGACGCAAACGGTGCTGGTCAAGGTGGGCGAAAAGACTTTCGCCATCCCCTCGACCATGGTCGAGCAGGTGCAGGAAGTGAAGCAGCCGGCGCTGGAAAAGCTGTACCAGACCCGCCAGGTGGAATGGATGGGCAACCAGTACCCATTCCACTACCTGCCGCGCCTGTTGGGTGATAACGAAACCCAGCCGGAGCAGAAGCGCTACAACACGGTGCTGCTGCTGCGTTCCGGTATTCACCGCGTTGCCCTGCATCTCGATCAGCTGATGAAGAACCAGGAAGTGGTGGTGAAGAACATCGGTCCGCAGCTGGTGCGGGTAGCCGGTGTGGCCGGTGCCACCGTGCTGGGTAATGGCGAGATCGTGCTGATCCTCAACCCGCTGGCCCTGTTGCAGCGCCGTGCCGAAGCGCCGGTGGCCGACTTCGACAGCGCCATGGCGGCCAGCCAGCCGGCGCCGGAGGAGTTGCTGCGGGTAGCCCCGGTGGTCATGGTGGTCGACGATTCGCTGACGGTGCGCAAGATCACCGGCCGCTTGCTGGCTCGCGAAGGCTATCAGGTGGTAACCGCCAAGGACGGTGTGGACGCCCTGCAGCAGCTGCAGGACATCCGCCCGGCGGTGATGCTGCTCGATGTGGAGATGCCACGGATGGACGGCTTCGAACTGACGCGCAATCTGCGTGCCAATGCCGACACCCGCGATATCCCGATCATCATGATTACCTCGCGGACCGCCGACAAGCATAAGAACTATGCGTTCGAGCTGGGCGTCAATGCCTTCCTGGGCAAGCCCTACCAGGAAGACGAGCTGCTGGAGCGCATTCGCCAGCTGATCAGCGAAGAGTAATCCTCAGGCAGCACGCCGAAATACAAACAGCCCCGCAACTGCGGGGCTGTTTGTTTCTGGTGTCTTGGAGGCATTGCGCCATGCCGTCCAATCGAGCACTTGGCGGATGAGTCTCGCAGCCGCCTGCTAGTGTCCTGCGCCCCGTATGCTCTTGGTATTACGCGCCTGCGGCGCGAATGATTTAGTGCGGGATTGCGTCCCGCAGCCG
>NZ_JAYRLZ010000053.1:0-19527 GCF_041904975.1 Chitinimonas sp.
CGGGCAAGGCCGCCTTGAAGTCGGATGCATCGAGCGCCGGCAAACAGGCGAGAATGCATAGCCAGATCACCGGCACCTGCCAGCGATAGCTGTAGTGGGCGAGCGGCTTGCCGCGCAGCAGAGCGATTTGCAGCGAATCGAAAAGGAATTGACGCATCGGCGATACAAAAACAGGGCCGCCTTGCGGCGGCCCTGATCCGGTTGGGTGGATCAGCTAGCCCTTGACCTGGCAATCGTTGCGGTCTTCGACCTGCTGCACGATCAGATCGAAATCCTGCATCAAGGGGTTCTTGCGTTTGGCGGCCAGATAGTAGCGCTTGCAGGCCTCAACGGTAAACGAAACATCTTTCACCGGCTGGTCGTGAAAGCCGGCCACCGGCGCGGTGGTCACTCGCAGGGTACGACTTCCCGGCTCGGCGCGTACCGGATTCACATCCACCGTGTAGTCCTTGTCGATCGCCACCACCCGCACCGGATAGGTATTCATCTCGGTCCGGCCGAACTGGTGGGCGCCGTCCAGCAAGCTGGTGTTCTGCACCGTGCCGCAACCGCCAAGAAAACCGGCTGCCAGCAACAGGGTTAAGCCATATGTATTCATCGCTACCTCCTCGTCAGGAACAGACATCTGCGTTTCAAGCTTACTCGCCGGTGGCGGGCGAAACGACGACGCGACATGAAGATTTACCGCTGAATCACTCGAACACCACCGTCTTGTTGCCATACACCAGCACCCGGTGATCGAGATGCCAGCGCACCGCCCGGCTCAGCACGATCCGTTCCAGATCGCGGCCCTTGCGGATCAGGTGTTCGACCGTATCGCGATGCGAAATGCGCGTGACATCCTGTTCGATGATCGGGCCATCGTCGAGCACCTCGGTCACATAGTGGCTGGTAGCGCCGATCAGCTTCACACCACGCTCATGGGCGCGGTGGTAGGGCTTGGCGCCATCGAAGGCAGGCAAGAAACTGTGGTGGATATTGATCACCCGGTTCGGAAACGCCGCGGTGAATTCATGCGACAGCACCTGCATATAGCGGGCCAGCACGATCAGGTCGATGCGATGCTCGGCCATCAACTCGCGCTGACGTGCCTCGGCCTTTTGCTTGTTGTCCTTGTTGACCGAAATCACCTCGTAAGCCACGCCGTAGAAGTCGGCGACGCGGCGGCAGTCTTCGTGATTGGACAAAATCAAGGGAATATCGCAACCGAGCTCGCCGGTCTGCCAGCGGTGCAACAGATCGACCAGGCAGTGGTCGTACTTCGACACGAAGATGGCAAGCCGCGACTTTTCGGTAGAGCGCTTCAATTGCCAATTCATGCTGCAGCGCTCGGCAATCGGCGCAAAGGCCGCCTCGAATGCCGACATATCGAGGGTGAAGCCATTGAGATCCCACTCGATACGCATCAGGAACAAGCCGGCATCGTCGTCCTGATACTGGTCGGCATGCAGGATGTTGGCGTTATAGGTAAGCAGGAAGTTGGCGATCGCCGCCACCAGACCACGGCGGTCCGGGCAGGAGATCAGCAAGGTGGCAGTGTTTTTCATGTCAGGCTTTCTGGCGTTGGCGGTTCCTGAACGGTGCATGTGTCCTGGCGCGGTGGGCCGGCATGTGATGTGACCAGCCAAGCGGGCGATTCTTGCAAGGCTTGCCGGCAGGCGCAACTTCACCGTTCGTCGTGTGTACGACACAGTATTCAATCAAACGCTTGTTTAAATCAAATCGGCAGTGCTAAGTTGCTGTCAACGTACACGATGTAGCAGGTACAAGCTGCACTACCTCGCCATGACGCGAAGGCGCGACGGATGATATCCTTCGCGCTTTGCGCAGCCCGGGGAAACCCGGCAATTGCCGGCCGGCCGCCGCAAGCCCCATTCCATCCGATTCCCAGCGGAGCAAGCATGAAGATCCTGGTCGCAGTAAAGCGCGTTGTCGATTACAACGTCAAAGTCCGGTGCAAAGGCGATGGCAGCGATGTCGATATCGCCAACGCCAAAATGTCGATGAACCCGTTCGACGAAATCGCCGTAGAAGAGGCGGTGCGCCTGAAGGAAGCCGGCAAGGCCACGGAGATCGTGGTGGTGTCGCTGGGCGTCAAGCAATGTGAAGAAACCCTGCGCACTGCGCTGGCCATGGGCGCCGATCGCGCCATCCACGTCGAATCCGACGCCGTGCTGCAGCCCCTGGCCGTTGCCAAACTGCTGAAGGCAGTAGCCGACAAGGAACAACCGCAGCTGGTCATCCTGGGCAAGCAGGCAATTGACGACGACAGCAACCAGACCGGCCAGATGCTGGCTGCGCTGATGAACGCCCCGCAAGGCACCTTCGCCTCCAAGGTTGAAGTCGCCGGCGACAAGGTAGCCGTAACCCGTGAAATCGACGGTGGCCTGGAAACCGTGTCGCTGAGCCTGCCGGCCATCGTCACCACCGACCTGCGCCTGAACGAGCCGCGCTATGTGAAGCTGCCGAACATCATGGCCGCCAAGAAGAAGCCGCTGGACAAGCTGACACCGGCCGAACTCGGCATCGACCCGGCACCACGCCTGAAGACACTGAAGGTGTCCGATCCGCCGGTACGCAAGGCCGGCATCAAGGTGGGTTCAGTTGCCGAACTGGTCTCGAAGCTCAAAAACGAAGCCAAGGTGATTTAATCGGAGGCTCGACCCGAGCGCCGAACAGAATCCTCAGTTCACCGCCCGGCCAAGCCGGGCGCTAAGCGGCAGTGAATAGACCCCTTGGTTTCGCTGCTTTGATTCCACTCCCCCCGCCCTCGCCGTCGCGAGGGAGCCTCGCCCAGGCGAGACAGTGGATTTTATTGGAGGTATCCCGATGCCTATCCTGGTTATCGCAGAACACGACAACGCCTCGCTGAAGGCCGCAACACTCAATACCGTTACTGCCGCGCACAAGCTCGGTGGCGACATCCATGTGCTGGTAGCAGGCCAGAACGCCGAAGCAGCAGCCCAAGCCGCTGCCAAGCTCGCCGGCGTGGCCAAGGTGCTGGTGGCCGATGCCGCTCATCTGGCCCACCAACTGCCGGAAAACCTGGCGCCGGTGGTGGTCGATCTGGCCAAGGGCTATAGCCATGTGCTGGCGCCCGCTACCAGCGCCGGCAAGAACCTGCTGCCGCGCGTGGCCGCGCTGCTTGATGTCGCCCAGATTTCCGACGTGATTGCTGTTGAATCGGCCGACACTTTCGTGCGCCCGATCTATGCCGGTAATGTGATCGCCACCGTGCAATCGTCCGACGCCATCAAGGTGCTGACGGTGCGTACCACCGCTTTCGATGCCGCAGCTGAAGGCGGCGCCGCCGCCATTGAAAACATTGCTGCCGGTGTTGATGCCGGCAAGTCGGCCTTTGTGTCGCAAGAGCTGACCAAGTCGAGCCGTCCAGAGCTCGGCGCCGCCAAGGTGATCGTATCGGGCGGCCGTGCGCTGGGCTCCAGCGAACAATTCCACAGCGTACTCGAGCCGCTGGCCGACAAGCTTAGCGCCGCAATCGGTGCCAGCCGCGCGGCGGTGGATGCCGGCTATGCGCCGAACGACTACCAGGTTGGCCAGACCGGCAAGATCGTCGCACCGCAGCTGTATATCGCGGTCGGCATCTCCGGCGCCATCCAGCATTTGGCCGGCATGAAGGATTCGAAGGTGATCGTCGCCATCAACAAGGACGAAGAAGCTCCGATTGGCCAGGTGGCCGATTACTTCCTGGTGGCTGATTTGTTCCAGGCCGTACCGGAAATGATTACCGAGTTGGGCAAGTAAGACAGAAACGGTCACTGCGGTGGCCGTTTTTTAAACACCGAATATCAAGCAAGCGCTCGAATTACCCATTCCACAGGAGACCGTCATGAGCTACCAAGCCCCCCTCGCCGATATCCGCTTTGTACTGAACGAACTGGCTGGCCTGAGCGAAGTTGCCGCCCTGCCCGGCTACGAAGAGGTCAACCCGGAACTGGTCGACGCCATTCTGGAAGAAGGCGCCAAGTTTGCCGCCAATGTGCTGGCGCCGTTGAACCGCGTGGGCGACCAGCATGGCAACAAGCTCAATGACGGCGTGGTCACTACCGCTCCTGGCTTCAAGGACGCCTACAGCCAGTATGTGGAAAACGGCTGGGGCACCCTGCATGCGCCGGTCGATTTTGGCGGCCAGGGCATGCCCAGCCTGGTAGCCACCGCCATCGAGGAAATGTGGAAGAGCTCGAATATGGCGTTCTCGCTGTGCCCCTTGCTGACGCTGGGCGCCATTGCTGCCATCGAGCACCATGCGTCTGACGATATCAAGGCCACCTATCTGCCCAAGATGGTGGAAGGCGTGTGGACCGGCACCATGAACCTGACCGAGCCACAAGCCGGCTCCGATCTGGCCCAGGTGCGCAGCAAGGCGGTGCCGGCTGGCGATGGCACTTACAAGATTTCCGGCCAGAAGATTTTCATCACCTATGGCGAGCACGATATGAGCGAGAACATCGTTCATCTGGTACTGGCTCGCCTGCCCGATGCACCGGCTGGCGTGAAGGGCATTTCGCTATTCGTGGTGCCGAAGTATTTCGTGAACGCCGACGGCTCGCTCGGCGCGCGCAACGATCTGAAGTGCGTGTCGATCGAACACAAGCTGGGCATTCATGGCTCGCCCACTTGCGTGATGAGCTATGGCGACAATGGTGGCGCCACCGGCTGGCTGATCGGCGAAGCCAATCGCGGCCTCAGCTATATGTTCACCATGATGAATGCCGCCCGCCTCGGCGTCGGCGTGGAAGGTATGGGCCTGGCGGAAGCGGCTTACCAGAAGGCTGTGGCCTATGCCCGCGATCGCGTGCAGTCGCGCGAAGTCAATTCGCCCAACCCCGCCTCGGTCGCCATCATCAAGCACCCGGATATCCGCCGCATGCTGATGACCATGCGCGCCCTGGTTGAAGCCGAACGCGCCCTCACCTACTTTGCCTGCGGCGCCCTGGACAAGGCGCACCGCCACCCCGATGCGCGCGAGCAGCAAAAATGGAATGCGGTGGTCGGCTTCCTCACCCCTATCGTCAAGGCCTGGAACACCGAAAACAGTAGCCGCATCGCGTCTTTGGGCGTGCAGGTACACGGCGGCATGGGCTTTATCGAGGAAACCGGCGCAGCGCAGTTCCTGCGCGATGCCCGTATCAGCGCCATTTACGAAGGCACCACCGGCATCCAGGCACTGGACCTGATCGGCCGCAAAACCGCCGCCGAGAAGGGCTACACCGCCCAGGCCCTGCTGGCCGAGGTGGAAGGCGTAGTCGGCCAGCTCAATGCGGCCGGCCTGTCTGATCTGGGCGCCGCACTGGGCAAGGCGCTGGCGGATGCGCGCAGCACGACCAGCTATGTGGTCGAGCAGTTCGAAGGCAAGCCACGCGAAGTGGCCGCCGGCTCGGTGCCCTACCTGGAGCTGATGGGCCTGACCCTGGGCGGCTGGCAAATGGGCCGTGCCGCACTGATCGCCAAGCAAAAGCTGGCCGACAGCCAGGGCGACGCCGCCTTCTATGAGGCCAAGCTGACCACCGCCCGCTTCTTCGGCGCCTACCTGCTGCCGCAAACCAGCAGCCTCGCCCAAGTGGTGCTGCATGGCGGCGAAAGCGTGCTGGCGCTGGCCGAGGAAGCGTTCTGAGTCACGCCAAAGCGGTGTAGCAGCGGGCCATGGCCGCGGTCGGCGACTGCCATGAGGAAGCATTCGTGCGTCGTCGCCTGATTGCCTGAGCGGCGTTGATCCATTGCCAAACCTGGCCACGGCGCATCAAGAACATCAGCCCAAGCAGCCCCCCCTGCTTGGGCTGATCCTTGTTCACCCAAGCATCCTGGCGCATTGGCTTGAACGCCATGCAGGCCTCTGGTACACATGGCGCGGGTATCAAGCAACCGGACCGCTTAAGGCAACGCACGAGGCCGCATGGAAGAAATCCTCATCGTTATCCTGAAATTTGTGTTGGAGCTACTGCTGGAACTCTTCGGCTATGTGCCATTTGACTGGGAAACCGACGATGACAGTAGCCACATCAGCCAATTCGGCCGCTGGCTATGCATTGGTGGTTTACTGGGTGGCTTGTCCCTGCTTCTGATCAAGCACGCGTTGCTCGCCTATCCAGGTTTGCGAATTGCCAACCTGCTGCTTGCACCGCCCGCATCTGCCTTTTTTGCCTGGTACCTTGCCCCCTTGCGCCGACCTCAGATAACGGCATTCCACCGCACCCGCAGCTTCTGGCGCGCCTTTGCGTTTTCACTTGGCCTGGTCGCAGTGCGCTTTATCTATGCCAAGCACGGTTAAAGGGAATTGGAAAATAATTGCTTGCTGCTTTATTGCCATTCCTCGAATTTGCCACCCTCATCCTGTCCGTGTTCGCCTTGTTGCAGCTGGCGGACTTTCTGAACATGGTCGAATTCTTCGTTGGCGATGGTTCGATAGAAGACACCATCTGCCGATGGCTGTGCATCGGTGGAATGCTTGGCCTGTTGTCCTTGCTGGCATGGGCACCCAAATCGCTTCCCATGCCGTGGCGCCTGGCAAATCTATTACTCACACCTATCATTGCCGCCTATCTCGTCTGGCGGATTCATCCTTTGCTGCTACGAAAAGCCACGGCATTTCAGCGCACGCGCAGCTTCTGGCGCGCTTTTTCCTTCTCACTCGGCGTGGTTACGTTGCGCTTTATCTTTGCCTAGCAGGGTTAAAGGCCACGGGAAGCCTGATGCGCGTTGCCCTTTGCCATGTTACGAATTTGCCTCCACCATGCTGTTCGTTGTGCCCTTCATGCAGTTACCGAACTTGCTGGAGTAGGTCAGCTTCTTCGAGTGGATGGCTCAGCCCCCCCCTCGCCATCACTGGCAATCGACATCGGTTTCATCCAAGGGAATGGTTCAAGGCTCGCTTAGGGCCTGTGCAGCAGGCTTTCCAAGTGATCATGGCTGCTCCGGACCGCCGCTTGTCCCCAGCGTAACCACACACGCAGACGGCGGCGCTGTTCGGGGCTGGCGCTGTCGGGCCAGACTGCAATGCGGATAGGTTTGCCGCTATCGAGCCGAAAATGGAGCACTTGCAACGCCTGGGTCAGATAACTGCCGGGTAGCAAGCTGCCCTCTTGCTCATCCCCGGCCAGCAAGAGGGCCCAGCGGCCATCGGGCAATAGGCGGATTTCTACGGGATATGGCTGGCGAAAGCGCCAGCCATGGTACGCGGCCGATGCACAAACAAGCGCGCAAACCAGCCAGCGGACAATCTGTGGCAAGGCGGCAAGCCAGGGCATGCCCAAGCCAAGGCCATGAATCGTCACGAGGCCTGCCACTTCAAGGCGGGAGCGTCGCAGCAAAATGCGAAGCGGTGGCAGCGTACGCATTGGCTTATCGATTCATGACCGCCCGGTCAGCTCAATGCAGCCCGTGATCGGCGGTGGGGCTGTTATGGATATCCTGGTCCACGCTATCCATCAGCACGGTGTGGATTTCCACGTCGAACCATTCCCAGAATGTTTTCAGATTGCGTGATTTGGGCCATAGCTTTTCATCCTGCGCCCAAGATGCCAGCTCCATGGCAAACACTTTCTCGGCCATATCGTCGATATAGGCAATGCCGTCTTCCTGCTCATTCACTTCTGGAATCATCAGCACGGTGCAATCGCTGCGAATATCCTCAAGACTGAGGATGACCTCATTGTCCGGCAGCTTGTTCAGCCATTCGAGAAACGGTTTTTTCGGCTTGATGACGGCGATCGAACGATCAACAAAATACATGGGCTAACTCCGTTGCAATATGCAGGCGAGCATACCACGAGCGCCTGCCAGCCTAGGAAGGGGGCCAGCCTTCGCCTAGAATCAGTCAACATACGTCCACAGGGCACACCCCATGTTCGATCAACGCACCACAGGCCGTCGCCTGGTTCGCTGGAAGGCGGCGGTCATCCCGCTCAATGACCCTGCAAAAATCATCCAGAGCCTGGCGACCGAGGTGGCGCAAAAAGGTATTTCGCTGTTCTGCAAGGAGCAGCTGTTTCCGCATATCACTTACCGGGTAGTGCTGCAGATACCCGATGCCATGCATATCAACGTCACCTATGTCGAGGTGGAAGGCAAACCGATTTACTCGTCCTTGGTCGGTTCGATGGGGGAGTTTCGCACCGGCCTGAAACTCACCGATATCAGCAGTGAGTACCGCAACAAGATCGATCAATTGCTGCGCGGCATGGGTTAGGCGTAGTCGCCCCTAGCATTGCAGCATTGTCCGACCGGCATCCAGGCAGCGCTCTCACTGAAAAGCCCGACACCGCCAAACCAGGCTCACTCCACACTGAATCGCCGCTTGCCTGGCTTGCGAACCACGATCAACCCGCCCCTTCATCCCAAGCCTTGCCTAGCGCCGCCCCTGGCGCCACCCTGCCAGCGCGGCACACAGCGCATCGCCCGCCAGACATAGCGCCGCCACATCGTCCGCTTCAAGTTCACCACGCTTGGCCGCCTGGTCCACCTTCAAGGCGCAGGCCCCGCCGCTGCTTGAAGCCAGCGCGCCAAAGCTGCCCTTGAGCATATGGGCAGTGCGCCCCACCAGCACGATATCGCTCGCCGCCAGGGCTGATTGCAGCGCGGCCTTGCGATTGGGCCACTCGCCCTCGAATAGCACCGCCAGCTCCTCCAGCAGATCGGCATTGCCACCACAGGAGGCCAGCGCCAGATCGAGGCTGAATGCGTCCGAGGACGCCGGCGTCGGCTCCGGTGCGGCCGCTTCAGCTGCTTGCAGCAAGCTGGCCGCCTGTTGCAACACCTGGTTGAGATGGCTCATGGAAATCGGCTTGCTGATAAAGTCGTCCATGCCGGCATCAAAGCAGCGCGCCCGATCTTCCGGCATCACATTGGCGGTCATGGCGACAATCGGGGTATGCCGCTCGCCTTCCAGCACGCGGATGGCGCGGGTAGCTTGCAGACCATCCATCTCCGGCATCTGCATATCCATCAGCACCAGATCGAAGCGATCGGCAACAAAGCGCTCGATCGCTTCCTGCCCGTTGCCGGCAACGGTAACGCGATGCCCGGCTTTTTCCAGCAGGGCAACTGCCAGACGCTGGTTGATCAGATTGTCTTCGGCCAGCAGGATATGCATGGACGGCAGCAGGGCCGGCTGTGCCAGCGCCTCGGGCTGTTGCGGCTCGTCGGCAGGCTTGAGCGGCAGCTCGAAGGAAAAGGTACTGCCGCGACCGAAGGTGCTTTCCACCCGCAGGGCGCCACCCATGGCATCGATCAGCCGGCGCGAGATGGTGAGACCCAGGCCGCTTCCGCCATAGCGGCGGCTGATGGTGTCATCTGCCTGCGAGAATGCGTCGAAGATGGTGCCGAGCTTGGCCGGCTCGATGCCGATGCCGGTATCGCGCACTTCGGCACGCACCCAGTCGGCACCATCGTGCTGCATCAGGCGCAGATCCAGCATCACCGAGCCATGGGCGGTGAATTTGACCGCATTGCCAAGCAGGTTGACCAGCACCTGGCGCAGGCGTGCCTCATCGCCCTCCACCCAGCGCGGAATGGCGGCGTCCATGCTGAGGTTGAGCAACAGGCCTTTTTCATCGGCACGAAAACGCAGCAGCTCCACCGTATTGGCAACCATGGCGCGCAGATCGAATACCCGCAGTTCCAGCGCCAGCTTGCCGGCCTCGATACGCGAAAAATCGAGGATATCGCCGACCAGCTCCACCAGGCCCACCGAAGAGAAGCGGATGATGTCGAGCCATTCATGCTGCGATTCACTCAGGGTGGTCTGGCTTAGCAGCTCGGTCACCCCGACGATGGCATTGAGCGGCGTACGGATTTCGTGGCTCATATTCGCCAGAAACTGGCTCTTGGCCAGGCTGGCAGTCTCGGCCACCTCCTTCGCCGCGAGCAGCTGGCGCTCCACCAGGCGCCGCAGCGACAAGTCGTACCACACGCCCAACAACATGGCGGCATCGCCCAGCTGCACCGGCGACAGGGTGATTTCCACCAATAGCTCACCGCCATCGGCGCGGCGGAACATCCATTCAAAGCGATGCCAGCCGCGCTTTAACGTGCTTTCGGCGATTTCTCTGGCTTTTTCGTAGGAAGGACGCCCGTCGGGCTGGGTCGGCGGGTAGAACTGCGCCGGATCGGCATCGACCAGATGCTTGCGGCTGGGCAGGCGCAAGGCTTGCGAGGCGGCACGGTTGCAATCGCTGACCTTGCCGCTGACCGGATCGAACAACAGCATCGGATTGGCCGACTGCTCGAACAACACGCGAAACTTCTTTTCCGACAGCACCCGCTCGGTGACATCCTGGCCGCTGAACAGCATGGCCGCCTTGCCGGAAACCGGGTCCAGCGCCCGATGCAGGCTATAGGCATACCAGCGTGGCCGCGGTTTGGCACTGAACAGCCGCTCGCCCTGGTCGGCACCGTTTTCCAATGCATCGCGCCAGATGCGCTCGGCCTCTTCCGGCTTTTCGAGCAAGCACAGAAAACCATTGCCCGGCTCATTCACCAGCTGTGGAAAGGCACGCATGGCGGCGGGGTTCTGCATCAACACCCTGCCAGCGAGGTCGAACATCACCACGGTAAGGGAGAAATGCAGCACCGCCTCCACACCACGCAAGGCGGCGGCATCGATGCGCTCGGCCGGCAGGGCCTCGACGCACAGGCAACTCACCCCGGCGGGGCTGTGCAGCGCACGCACGGTCAGGTTAAGCGGCGTGGGCTGGCCTCCCGGATAGAGAATCCATGGCAGCTTTGCAACCTTGCCATCGAAAACCTCGCGCACCAAGGCTTGCAAGCGGGTGGCATCCGACACCGACATGGTTGCCAGATCGCGTGCATACAGCTCATCAGCCGAGGCCGCCCGCCATAATTCCACCGCCGCCGGATTTGCCCAGACGATGCGACTGGCCTGATAGTCAAACACCCAGACCGGCGTCGCCAGCCAGGCCAGATGGGCCAGATCCTCCCACACCATGTCCATGCCCTACCCTTTCTGTTTTTTCTTGTCTTTCCCCGCTGCGGCCATCAATAAGGCGGCCACCGGCTTGGCGGCGCGTTTGCGCGCAGCGCTCGCCGCATCCGGCTTTGCCACGGCCTTTGCCGCGGGCTTTGCCTCTGGCTGGGCCGGCTTGCCCTTGCGCGGTGCTTCCAGCAAGGCTGCCGGACGCTGCCCGGGAAGACTGGCACTGCTACCGCGTTTGACGCTGGCAGGCGGCGCCTGCACCGTTGGCGCAGCGGTTCTGGCCTGGCGTCTTTCGCTTTCACGCTTTGGTGCGGGTTTTGGCGGTGCAGCCGGCTCGTCTACCGCTGCGTCCAGCACCGCTGCGGCATCCGCCGATGCCACGGCGGCCCTTGCCTTGCCCGCACGGTGCCGCTTGCTGCCACTCGACCTCGTGTCTGACCCGGCCGACTCTGCCTGTAGCGATGCATCGCCATCTGGATCAAGGAGCACAAAGTCGATCTTGCTGGTTTCCAGGTCCACCCTGGCCACCTTCACCGTCAATCGATCGGTCAGGCTATAGGTCTTGCCGCTACGCTCGCCGCGCAGGCAGTGGCTGGTTTCGTCATAGTGGAAGTAGTCGGCACCGAGCTCGGAGATATGCACCAGACCCTCGATATACAGGCCGTCGAGCTGCACGAACAGGCCAAAACTGGTCACCGCCGCCACCACGCCATCGAACACCTCGCCGAGGTGGTCGCGCATGAAATAGCACTTGAGCCAGTTCTCCACATCGCGCGTGGCTTCATCGGCGCGGCGCTCGGTCTGCGAGCAATGGGCGCCGATCTCGTCCCACTTGCCGGGCTTGTAGGTGCGCTTGCTCAGCACCGCCTTGATGGCGCGATGTACCAGCAGGTCGGGATAGCGCCGGATTGGGCTGGTGAAATGGGTGTAGGCCTCATAAGCGAGGCCGAAGTGGCCAAGCTGCTCCGGGCTGTAAACCGCCTGCTGCATGGAGCGCAGTAGCATGGTTTGAAGCAAGGGGGTGTCGGGGCGGCCTTTCACCCCTTCCATCAAGGTCGCATAGTCGCGGGCAGTCGGCGCATCGCCACCGCCGAGCGACAAGCCGCGCTCATTGAGGAAGCGCCGCAGGTTTTCCAGCTTGCGCTCGGTCGGGCCCTCGTGATTGCGGTAGAGCGCCTCATGCTTGTTTTGCGCCAGAAAGTGAGCGGCCTGCACATTGGCCGCCAGCATGCACTCTTCGATCAGGCGATGCGCATCGTTGCGGCTGACCGGCACGATGCGCTCGATCTTGCCCTGCTCATTGAACATCATGCGCGTTTCAGTGGTTTCGAAGTCGATGGCACCGCGCTTTTGCCGCGCCGCCAGCAACACCTGGAACAAGGCATGCAAGGCCTGCAGATGCTTGACCACGCCTTTGCGTTGTTTCGCCGGCTTGCCCTTTGGCTCCTGCAGGATATCCCACACCTCGGTATAGGTAAGCCGTGCCTTGGACAGCATCACCGCCGGGTAAAAACGCGCCTTCTTCACCTGCCCCTTGGCGCTGATCTGCATATCGCACACCATGCAGCAGCGCTCCACATCGGGGTTCAGCGAGCAGATGCCGTTGGAAATCGGCTCAGGCAGCATCGGAATCACCCGGCGCGGAAAGTACACCGAGGTGCCGCGCTCATACGCATCCAGATCCAGCGCATCGCCCGGCCGCACATAGTGGCTGACATCGGCAATCGCCACCACCAGCCGCCAGCCCTTGCCGGCACGCTCGGCAAATACCGCGTCGTCGAAATCGCGCGAGGTTTCGCCATCGATCGTTACCAGCGGTAAATCGCGCAAGTCTTCGCGCGCCAGGCCCTCATCGGTCTTCCAGTCTTTCTTTCTGACTTTTTGCGCGGTCTTGGCCGCCTGAGCCTCGGCCTTGGCGGAAAACACATGGGGCAGATCGTGCTTGCGCAGGGCGATCTCGATCTCCATGCCCGGATCGGCATAGTTGCCCAGCACCTCGATGATGCGCCCGATGGGCGGGCCATATTTGCTGGGCTGGCTGACCAGCTCCACCGTCACCACCTGCCCCGGCTCGGCCGGCAGATTGCCCTGTGGCGAGATCTGGATGTCCTGATTGATGCGCTTTTCCTCGGCGCGCACAAAGCGCACGCCGCGCTCTTCCAGCAAACGCCCTACCAGGCGCGAATTGGTGTGTTCCAGCACTTCGACGATCTTGCCCTCACGCCGCCCGCGCCGATCGACACCGACCTCGCGCACCATGACGCGGTCGCCATGCAGCACCTTGCGCATTTCATTGGGCGACACAAACAGATCGGCGCTGCCGTCATCGGGCACCACAAAGCCGAAACCATCAGCATGGCCCTGGATGCGCCCCTTGATCAGGTCGAGCTTGTCGGCAATGCACAGCGCGCCCTTGCGGTTGATGACGATGTCGCCTTCGCGAGCCATGGCATTGATGCGGCGCGAAAAGAAATCTGCCTCTTCCGGCAGGATGCCAAACAGGCTGGAAAGCTCGTCCGGCATCATCGGCGCACCGTGTTCCACCAGCTTTTGCAGCATGTAAGCGCGGCTGGGCATGGGCTGCGAATACTTCGCAAGCTCTTGTTCATAAAAGGGATCTGCCTGACGCAGCTTCAGTACCGCTTTAGAAAGTTTAAGTTTTTTTGTTTTCTCAGTTGACACGGGAAATTGTTCCTCTATAATGCGCATCTCTCGACGACGCAGCAAAACAACGCAGCGATGTTCGAAGCCCAGGTGGCGGAATTGGTAGACGCACTAGGTTCAGGTCCTAGCGGTTGAAAGACCGTGGAAGTTCGAGTCTTCTCTTGGGCACCATTCCTCGATAAAGCCGATGTGAAAACATCGGCTTTATTGTTTTCTGCGCACGAAACTACATTGTTGGCCGCAATTTTCATCACGGCCAACTGTTTTTGGCCGCGGCTGCGGCCCTTGATGCAAATCTGCAGCAAACTCAATCGTTCACCGACCGGATCACCGCCAGATAGGCAGCTACCGTAGCAGCCAGACCGGCATAGATCGCCTCGCCGATCAGTGCATGGCCAATCGATACCTCGGCCACTGCCCTTACTTGGCGCAGGAAGGGCCCGAGGTTGGCCTGATTGAGGTCGTGACCAGCATTCACTCCCAGCCCCACCGCCCGCGCCCGCTCTGCCGCCTTGGCGCAGGCATCCAGCGCCTGCGCATGGTCACCTGCGGCAAACGCATGGGCATAGGGCCCGGTGTAGATCTCGATGCGATCTGCCCCGATATCGGCCACCCGCTCGATATCGGGCGAGTCGGCATCCATAAACAGGCCGACCCGGCATCCCATCGCTTTCAGTTCGCGCACCAAGGGCGCCAGCCGCTCGCCATCGCGCCTCAGGTCAAAGCCATGGTCCGAGGTGATCTGGCCATCACCATCCGGCACCAGGGTAGCCTGCGCCGGCCGCGCTTCGGCACATAGGGCCAGCAAGCCGGGATAAGCGCCGCGCGCCGGGGCAAACGGATTGCCTTCGATATTGAATTCCGCCTGCCGCCCTTGCAGCAGGCGCGCCAGGCTACGTACATCATCGGGGCGGATATGGCGCAAATCGGGCCGTGGATGCACGGTAATGCCGCCACAACCCGCCTCCAGACACACTCGCGCCGCCTCGTCGACCGAGGGCAGATCGTCGCCGCGCGAATTGCGCAGCACGGCGATCTTGTTCACATTGACAGATAACACAGTCATTGCAGCTTCCATGTAGAAACGCCCGGCTAAACCGGGCGTCAGACTTGCTTAGTGTTCGAAAGGATGGCGCATCACGATGGTTTCTTCGCGATCCGGTCCGGTCGAGATGATATCGATCGGCGCACCGGTCACTTCTTCGATCCGCTTCAGATAGTCGCGTGCATTTTGCGGCAAGTCTTCGAAGCGCTTCACGCCAAAAGTCGATTCACTCCAGCCCGGCAGCTCTTCGTAGACCGGCGAGCAACCCGACAGCTCTTCGGCACCCACCGGCAGGATATCGGCGACTTCACCATTGATGCGGTAGCCGGTACACAGCTTGATTACCTCGATGCCATCCATCACATCGAGCTTGGTGACGCACAGACCCGACACACCATTGATCTGGATGGAGCGCTTGAGAGCCGCAGCATCGAACCAGCCGCAGCGACGCGGCCGGCCGGTCACCGAGCCGAATTCATTGCCACGCTTGGCGAGACCAGCACCGACGTCGTCAAACAGCTCGGTAGGGAACGGGCCGGAGCCCACACGCGTGGTGTAAGCCTTCACGATGCCCAGCACATATTGCAGCATCTGCGGCGCCACGCCAGCACCGGGAGCGGCCGCACCGGCCACGCAGTTGCTGGAGGTGACGTAGGGGTAGGTGCCGTGATCGATGTCGAGCAAGGTGCCTTGCGCGCCTTCGAACAAAAGCGGCTTGCCGGCCTGGTTCAGGTCGTGCAGGGTGCGCGACACATCGGCCACCATCGGCTTGATCCGCTCGGCGTAGCGCAGCGTATCTTCCAGCGTCTTCTGGAAATCGACCTGCTCGACCTTGAAGTATTCCTTGAGCAGGAAGTTGTAAAAGGCCAGGTTTTCACCCAGCTTGGCTGCCAGGCGATCCGGGAAGAACAAGTCCTGGATGCGGATGGCACGGCGCGCCACCTTGTCCTCGTAGGCCGGGCCGATGCCGCGACCGGTGGTGCCGATCTTCTTGTCACCCTTGGCCGCCTCACGCGCCTGGTCCAGCGCAATGTGGTAAGGCAGGATCAAGGGGCAGGCTTCGGAAATCTTCAGGCGACTCTCGACATCGATGCCGGCAGCCTTGAGCTCGTCGATTTCCTTGAGCAGGGCCTCAGGCGAGATCACCACACCATTGCCGATAAAGCAGGCCTTGCCGGCATGCAGGATGCCCGACGGAATCAAGCGCAGGACGGTTTTCTTGCCACCGATCACCAGGGTATGGCCGGCGTTATGGCCGCCTTGAAAGCGCACCACCCCTTCGGCATGGTCGGTCAGCCAGTCGACGATCTTGCCCTTGCCTTCATCACCCCATTGGGTGCCTATCACCACGACGTTGCGGCTCATGGATTTTCCTTCTTTGCTTCAGATTACTTGGCCGCCACGCAGTGCGGCGGAACCCAGACAGAATAGACCGGAATGCGCGCTCAGATGGCGACGACCTTCCAGCCCTCTTCGCTCAAAACCAATTGCCGGTCGGCGCACAACTCTTCGACGTCCACCACCTCGCCCAGCCTGACCACTACCGTTTCACCGGCATCGCGCAGTTGTGCCACCACCTTGGCCAGCGCCGGGTCAAAGCCATCGGGCGCCAGAATGGCGGCGCGCGCCGGCAAGCGCGGCAGGCGCCAGGCCAGCTCTTTCAGATCGAGGCTGAAGCCGGTCGCCGGGCGCGCCCGGCCAAATTGCTCACCGACATGATCGTAACGACCACCACGCGCAATGGCATTGGCCCAGCCATCGGCATAGGCGGCAAACACGAGGCCAGTGTGATAGTAGGCAGAGCGCAGCTCGGCCAGATCGATATGCGGGCTAATGCCGCGCAGGGACAGCGCCTCGACCAGCGCACGCAGCTGCGCCAGTGCCGCCACGATACCGGGCAGCTGCGGCAGTTGCCGGGTAGCCCGATCCAGCACGTCGATACCGCCATACAAGCCAGGCAGCAGTATCAGGGCCTCGCGCAGGCTTTCGGGCAGCGTGCTCAGCAAGCCACGCAATACCGGCACATCCTTTTGCTGGATCGCCCGGAATACCGCCTCGCGGAATTCACCATGCAATCCTGCTTCATCAGCCAGGGTCAGGAAGATGCCGATATGGCCAAGGTCCAGATGCACCTCGCGGATTTCGGCCAGGCCCAGGCATTCGTTCATCAACTGCACCACCTCGACATCGGCGGCAATGCCGGCATGGCCATAGATTTCTGCGCCGAGCTGCAAGGGCTCGCGCGCTGCCATCACGCCATCCGGCAAGGTATGCACGACGGCGCCGGCATAACACAGCCGAGCCACCCCCTGGCGGTTGAGCAGGTGCGCGTCGATCCGTGCCACCTGCGGGGTGATATCGGCACGCAGGCCGAGCTGGCGACCACTGAGCTGATCGGTCAGCTTGAAGGTT
This sequence comes from Chitinimonas sp., assembly GCF_041904975.1. Classification (NCBI taxonomy): domain Bacteria; kingdom Pseudomonadati; phylum Pseudomonadota; class Betaproteobacteria; order Neisseriales; family Chitinibacteraceae; genus Chitinimonas; species Chitinimonas sp. The sequence continues at coordinate 17,073 of NZ_JAYRLZ010000053.1, forward strand.
TGCAGATCCAGCGCTGCATCCTTGGTGGTGAGCAAGGACTCGACATATTCGATCAAGGGCGCCTGCACCAGCTCATAGCCAAAGCAGGCAATGCGGTCGAGCATGGCGCGGCGCAGGGTCTCGACCCGCCGCGCCTCGGGCGGCAGCAAGTCAGAAATGTTTTCCGGCAGGATCCAGTTACGCATATCCATCAGTTCAGGCTTTTCATCCATTCGCCAGCGCAGGCGCTGCGCACAACAAACGGCCCTCGGCAGGTGCGCGAGGGCCGCAACGTGCTAATTATCCCACAGCTTGCCTGTTACTTCCCGGCCGCCTTCGGGTCCTTCATGTATTTGAAGAAGGCCGAGCTCGGATCCAGCACCATGACGTCGGACTTGGCCTTGAAGGTATTGCGATACGCTTCCATGCTCTTGTAGAAAGCGTAGAACTCCGGATTCTTGCTGAACGCCTCGGCATAAATCGCCGACGCAGCCGAATCACCCTCACCCTTTACCGCCTGCGCCTTCTCGTAGGCCTCGGCCAGGGTGACTTCCTTCTTCTGGTCCGCCTCAGCACGCTTGGCCTGCGCCTCGCCTTCACCTTCGGAGCGCAGTTTGTTGGCCACTGTCTTGCGCTCGGAAATCATCCGCTCATACACCGCCTTGCTGATGTCATCGGGGAAGTCCACCCGCTTGAGCCGCACATCGACAATGCGGATGCCGAATTTGCGTGCATCGACATCGGTCACGGTACGCACATTGTCCATCACCTCGTCGCGCTTGCCGGAGATGACATCCTGCACCGTCTGCTTGCCGAACTCGGCGCGCAGCACGTCGTTGATGGTCTTGCGCAGCCGCGCTGCAGCAATACGCTCGCTGCCGCCCACACTCTTGTAGAACTGCTCGACATCGACCACTTGCCATTTGACATAGCTGTCGACCAGCACATTCTTCTTCTCAATCGTGTTGAAACGCTCCGGCGCCTCGGCATCCATGGTCTGGATGCGCCGATCGAAGTAGCGCACGGACTGCACGAACGGAATTTTCAATTGTATACCCGGCTCCTTCACCACCCGTGCCACCTCGCCGAGCTGGAACACCATGGCAAATTCGCGCTGATCAACGGTAAACACGCTCAGACCGAGAATCAGCAAGCCGGCCAGGCCGGCAATCAATGTGCTAATCAGTTTGTTCATATCAACGCCCATCCCTTTCGCCACGGCCAGACGACTCCGCCTTCAGCTTCACGGTTGCCTGCTCGGCCGCCTTGGCTTCCGGACTCTCTGTCAGTGTCACCGTTGCATTCGGCGCCGGCTGCGAACCCAGCTGCATCAGCTTGTCGAGCGGCAGATACAAGAGATTGCCACTACCGGACTTCTGATCCACCAGCACCTTGCTGCTATTGCTGAGCACCTGCTGCATGGTCTCCAGATACATGCGATCGCGGGTCACCTGCGGCGCCTTTGCATACTCGGTCGCGACCTTGGCAAAGCGCGCTGCATCGCCCTGCGCCTTGGCGATCACGCTCTTTTTGTAACCTTCGGCTTCAAATGCCAAGCTGGCGGCCAGCGCCTTGGCGCGTGGTTCCACCTCGTTGGCATAGGCAATGCCTTCATTGATCTGCTTGACCTTGTACTGCCCGGCCTTGACCACATCGGCGAAGGCATCCTGCACCTGCTCGGGTGGCTGCACATCGCTGATATTGATGCGGGTGACGCGGATACCGGTGCCGTAGTTGTCGAGCAGGTTTTGCACCAAGCGGGTCGCTTCCGCCGCAACCTGGCCGCGCCCTTCGTTCAGGACGAAGTCCACCTTGGTTTTACCGACAACTTCGCGGATCGCCGTTTCGGCCGCCTGCTTGACCAGATCATGGGCATCCGGGTCACTGTTCTTGCTGCTGTTGATCACCCGGTTGTTGTTGAACACGAAGGCGCGTGCATCCTTGATGTCGTACTGGACTTCAAGTTGCATGTCGATGATGTTCTGATCCTCGGTCAGCATCAGCGATTCGCTGCGCTGTACGCCTTTCTGATCGCTCTTGAAACCGACCTCGACCGAGCGGGTACCCTGCACCTTGATGATTTCGTGTGCGCCTATCGGCCAAGGGAAGCGCCAATGCGGGCCCGCGCCGGTGGTCTCGACATAGCGGCCGAAGCGCAACACGATTGCTTCTTCGCCATCGCGCGCTTCCACCACATAGAAACCACTGCCTATCCACAACACCGCCAGCACAGCAGCGACCGCCGTGACACCGCCGACGACGGCACGGCCATCCGTGGGTTGCGGTGCCCGCGGCATGGAGGGTTTGCCGCCGAAAAACTGCTTGAGCTTGTTGCCCAGGCTGCGGAGGATTTCATCCAGATCGGGCGGCGCGCCGTTGCGGCCACCGCGTTGCGGATCTTGCGACATAGAGTTTATTCCGTTGGCGATTGTGGGGTAGCCGGCATCAGTTCCACCAGCACCTGCCGTAATAGATC
>NZ_JAYRLZ010000054.1:0-1509 GCF_041904975.1 Chitinimonas sp.
GAGAGCCGACGGGGATGGGGCTCTCCGTACCTCGCGTTGTGCGCAATCGTTGATCGTGGGCGGGCAATGCCCGCCTTGCCTTTTGTAGGAGCGGCTTCAGCCGCGAAGGCGGCCACGGGCCGCCCTGCGGCGCTGGATGGCCTTCTTCGCATCCCACGGAGCACCCCTCTGCCCTCGGTGGCGCCGAGCATCGCAGGCCAAGTCGGGAGAAGGCGAGGGGTGTTTGAGGCCCGCAGGGCCGAGTTCCCGAGCCGCCGACTTGGTCGAGAAGCGCAGGGAACCCGGCGCAGCCGGGCGCCACCGCGGGCGCGCCTTCTTTGCTGACTTTCTTGGCAAGACAAGAAAGTCAGGCGGCTGCGGGACGCAATCCCGCCCAAAGCACTCGCGCCGCAGGCGCATAAAACCCAAGCCAGGTAGGGCGGGTCCCCGAAGGGAACCCGCGCGGGACTGGGGTGTTTGCAGTATCAAGGCCGTAAGGTGCGATCCTTCATAGGCAATTGAAGCGGAGCGCTTTGAACTGAATGCGCCGCCATGGCCTTATGCGCCTGCGTCGCAATCTGACACTGGTGTATGTCCAGGGTGGTTCGGTAGACTGCGGGCATTTTCGATTGGATCTAGGCTGGCCATCCCATCCAGCCCGAATCGGGATTAACCGTGTAAATTAGTGGTAACTGCTCCCTGGGCTATCAATGCGATTCCTTCTCTCTCTGTTTGCCTTCCCCTTGATTAGTGCCGCAGCGCTTGGGCAGACCACGACGCTTTACAAGTCTACCGGGCCGGATGGTCGGGTTTCGTATAGCGATCAGCCGCCGAGCAATGCCAAAGATATGAAGACGCTGACGTTCCAGAGCGCACCAGCCAGCCCACTGTCTGCTGAAACACTCGCCTATATCGCGCAGCTGAAAAAGTCCGCTGATACTCGGTCCGCCGCGCCTGTGTCGCAGGAGCCTGTTTTGTATTCCGCCGCCTGGTGCGGATATTGCAAGAAGGCCAAGGCTTACCTTGCAAGCAGAAAAGTTTCCTACCGCGAGGTGGATATCGATACCGACGATGGCGCACTTAGTTTCGCCCGCGCTGGTGGTAAGGGCGGTGTTCCTTTTCTGGTGGTAGGAGGAAAAAGTCTGTCCGGATTTTCCGAAGCAAGCTATGACGCCATTTTCATGGTGCGCAAGTAGCGGATGATTGTGCTGCTGATCGCCCGGCTCGACTGGCTGCAATCATTCGCGCCGTAGGCGCATAAAACCAAAGACGTAGACTAAGACGCTGAAGGATTGAATATCAAGTGAGCGTATTGTGCCGAATGTACGATGTTGGTTTATGTGCATTCCTTGCTTGGGCTCTCATCACCTTTGCGTTATGCTGCGCACCGCAATCTAATCCTAATGAGATCGGTTGTGTTCAGCATTGCCAGCCTTCCCGCACGCCTAGCGCGAAGATGTCTGTGCTTATATCGAGGACGCTGCATTTTGCCTGAGTACCAGGTTTTTGCCAGCAAGTAGGTTCATTCAG
>NZ_JAYRLZ010000054.1:1519-19371 GCF_041904975.1 Chitinimonas sp.
ATCAAGGAAGGGCGAAAGATTAATATGCGGGATGCGGTTATTCAATATCATCTGTGTGAATATATTCAGGAGATGAATTCGAAGGGTATCGAAGTCGGAGTGCAAGAAGAGAGCCCTGGTGGAATTCCAGGCTGGTATTTTGTTCGCTCCCTCTATGCTACGGAGCAAGATGTGTATGATGGTGAGGCAGAGGAAATTGGTGAGGAGATTAGCTCAAGTGCCATGTTGATATTTTTTTGTCCGTTTTGCGGACTGCAATTGAAAGTAACTGGCACGTAAGGGAAGCGAAGGTGTGCCGGTTGGTCTCATCAATCTGCGCGTTTTGTCACGGAAACAAGGGGGTGTTGGGTGTTGGCACCTTTGAATTTTCGAATTACATGCGCTCGATGTTTGCTAGGGAGTAATTTTTTTGATTTTCTTCAATATCTATGTACGGCTTGTAGTCTTTTGTCTGCTGTCGATCAGTGCGTGGTCTCTAGAGGTTGATGTATTCAGCCCTTCAATGAAAATAACGCCGCAGTATCTGGCTGATGGCTATGGTATTTTAGGTGAGACCAATCTTCCTGATCATACGGTTGTATTTGTCGATATAAAAGGTGAGGTCGCTGATCGTGGCTGGTGGGCTAGGGTGTTTAACAGGAAGAAGTTGTATTTGGCAAGTCCAATAACATTCATTTCAGGAGGGAGATTCCTCGTGGAGATAAAAGGTGCGCTTCCAGTGGGCAACTATACGGTCACGGTTTCAACTCACTGTACGGATGGGCAGCCTAATGAGGTGCGGAAGGTGATTGGCGAAAAAGGCGAAAAGATGCGCGGGAATGGCGTTGAGCGTTGCGGGATGTCTTATTATTTTTCGCGGAGTTTCAATATCGCTCGCAGTAAATGATTGCTTGGTGTTGCACGCGAAAAATTTGGTCAGAGTCTGCCTTGTTTTTGGGTGGCTGCGTTCTCTTTGCTCGATCTTCCTGCTTTGCTGCCATTACCAAACGCTTTTCACCTGTCTGATTAGGTTCACGGCAGTTCTTCCTGTCTTTCACTCCCTGACATTTGTCACCCACAACTGCTGACAGACAAGACTGCCGCAAGCCCTGGCCGGTCTCGCATAATGGCGCCGCAAACCCATTACAAAGGAGACCACGATGTTGCGTAGTACCCTGCTTGCCAGCCTGCTGGCGCTATTACCGCTTGTTCCGCTGTATGCCGAAACCACCCTGATCCGCGAGGTGGCGGTGTTTGATGGGGCCGAGCGACTGGCGCCGCGCAATGTGCTGCTGCTTGACGGCAAGATTGCCGATGCCGATTTCAAAGGTGCCACGCCTGCGGGTGCGCGCGAGGTGCGTTGTGCGGGCTGCACCTTGCTGCCGGGGCTGATCGATAGCCATGTGCATGCGTTCAAGGATCAGGAGTTACCGCTGCTATTCGGCGTGACCAGCCAGCTCGATATGTTCATGGCGTGGGAGCAAGCACGGCCGCTCAAGGCGAAGATGGCGCGGGGCGAGAATCACGACCGGCCCGATCTGTTTACTGCTGGCACCCTGGTAACGGCGCCGGGTGGCCATGGCACCGAATATGGCATTCCCATTCCTACCCTGAGCAAGCCGGAAGCGGCCGATGCCTTTGTTGCCGAGCGGGTGGCCGAGGGTTCCGATTACATCAAGCTGGTCTACGACGGCGGCCGCGGCTGGGGCGGGCAGATTCCGACGCTGGATCTGCCTACCTTGAAGGCGGCAATTGCTGCGGCCCACCGCTATCGCAAGCTGGTGCTGGTGCATGTGCAGGACAGCCAGGCGGCGCGCGAGGCGCTGGAAGCGGGGGCGGATGGCCTGGTGCATCTGTTTACCGATAAGCCGGCCGATGCCGAGCTGGTGGCCCTGGCCAAGCGCAATGGTGCCTTTGTGGTGCCCACCTATACCGTGTTCGAGGGCTTTGCTGGCCGGCCCGGCGGGGCAACTCTGCTGGCCGATACGCGCTGGGCCGGGTTGCTCGACCAGGGCCAGACGGCGGGCCTGCAGCGCAAGATGGGCAAGCTCGACCTGAGTGCCCGCGTTGATCGCGCCATGCATGACAGCATTACTGCGCTGGCAGCAGCCGGTGTGCCGATTCTCGCCGGTACCGATGCCGGCAATCCGGCTACCCTGGCCGGCGTCAGCCTGCATCGCGAGCTGGAACTGCTGGTTCAGGCCGGGTTGACGCCGACACAGGCGCTGGCGGCGGCAACCAGCGTGCCGGCACGTGTATTCCATCTTGATGATCGTGGTCGCATTGCCAAGGGCTTGAAGGCCGACCTGCTGCTGGTGCAGGGCGACCCGACGGTCGATATCCGCGCCAGCCGTGCGCTGGTGGAAGTGTGGAAGGACGGCATTGCCACCACGCCTTTGCGCGAGGCGCGGCGTCAGCAGATTGCGGCGCAGCGGGTCGACGATCAGGGGCGCCAGGCGCTGGCCCTGCCGGCCGATGGCCGCATCAGCCTGTTTTCGCGCAAGGACGGGCAAGACCGGCTCGCTGCCCCGTTCGGTAGCTGGGCGCCCACTACCGATGCGCTGGCCAAGGGTAATTCGACCGTCAGCCTGAAACTGGCCGAGTCCGATGCCCAGGTGCTACTGCTCGATGGCGAAATCAAGCCGGGCTTCCCCTTCCCATGGGCTGGTGTCAGCTTCAACCCCGGTGCCGCGCCAATGGCGCCGAGCAATCTCTCCGCCGCCAGCGGTCTGCGTTTCCGGGTGCGCGGCGATGGTGGCCGCTATGTGCTGCAGGCATTCTGGCGCGATGGCGGCTTTATGCCGGCGCAGTTTGAATTCGAGGCGGGTAAGGATTGGCAGGAAGTCAGTATTGCCTTCAAGCAGCTGACCGGGTTTGATCCGAAGCAGGTGCTGGCTTTCAATTTTGCCGCTGGCGGCAAGCCACGCGCCTTTCATTTCGAGCTTGGCGATGTGCGCTTGCTGAGCGGCCAGGGCAATTGAGCGATCGAATCGGGCATCAAGCTGATTGCGCTGGCATGGCCTGCTCCGACCAGCAAACTACCCAGGGTTGGCAGCAATGGTAAATACATCAAATATCCGGGCCGATAGGGCAGGCATATTGCGCGTTTGCGGGCAGCTATTGCTGCGCCACGGCTACGAATCCTGGTATTCGCTACTCTGGCTGGGCTTTTTGTTCCTGCCCCCGGTATTGCCGGGCGATGGCAACTGGCTGCCCGCCAGCCCATTCAGCCTGCACGCTACCTTGCTGGCGATTGCGCTATTCGTGCCACTGCACTGGTTTCGCCTGTATCGGCGCGGCCCCTTGCTATGGGCCAGCCAGGCGTTGATCTTTGTCCTGGGTTGCTGGCTGCTGCCGCACAATGCCATGGCATACACCCTATGGCTGTATGCTGGCCTGCCCAATCTGCGCTCCAGCATACGCGAGGGGGCGGTAGGCATGGCGCTGGTGGCAATCGCAGCCTTTGTATTTGCCCAGTTCTACTACCTGCCCGGCGCCTATCTGGGGGTGTTCGACGGGCTGTTGTGTGGCATTGGCTGCGCACTGCTTGGCCAGCAAAGCGCACAGCAGCATCGCGCCAAGCTGGCTGAAAAAGACCAGAAGCTGGCGCAAAAAGATATCGAAATCGCCCAGCTGGCCAAGCAGGCCGAACGCGAACGGATTGCCCGCGATCTGCATGATCTGCTCGGCCATACCCTGAGCCTGATCAGTCTGAAAGCCGAGCTGGCCAGCAAGCTGGGCGCGCACGATGCGACACGCGCCAGCCGCGAGATGACCGAGGTGGCCACGGTGGCTCGCTCAGCCTTGGCCGAAGTGCGGCAAGCTATTGCTGGCATGCGTGCGCTGAGTTTGGCCGATGCTTTGCGCCGCAGTGAAGCGACATTGCGCGCGGCCGGACTGCACACCCGACTTGATATGGCCGAGGTACCGCCCTTGCAGACCGAACACGAGCACGCCATGGCGCAGGCGGCCATCGAGGCCTGCACCAATATCATCCGCCATGCCGATGCCAGCAGCGCCAGCCTGCGGCTGGTGCAGCAGGGCGATACGCTGGCCTTGACCATCAGCGACAACGGTCGCGGCATGGGCCAGCAGCTGCCCGGCCATGGCCTGCAAGGCATGCGCGAGCGGCTGGAGAGTGTCGGAGGCAGCTTGACCATCAGCGAGGCGGCGGGCATGGTGCTTACCGCCTGTGTGCCACTTCATATCCGATCATGACCGCCATACGCCTTGTCCTTGCTGAAGATCAAGCCCTGGTGCGCGGCGCGCTGGCGGCGCTATTGCAGCTCGCCGGCGGCTTCGAGCTGGTCGGCGAGGCCGGCGACGGCGAAGCGGCACTGGGCTTGGTCGCGTCGCTGCGGCCCGATGTGTTGCTCACCGATATCGAAATGCCGCTACGCAGCGGGCTCGATGTTGCCCGCCAGATCAAGGAACAGGGCCTGCCCACCCGGGTGGTGATCGTCACCACCTTTGGCCGCGCCGGTTATCTGCGCCGCGCTATGGAGGCTGGTGTGGCCGGCTATCTGCTCAAGGATTCGCCCAGCGAGCAACTGGCTGCCGCCATCCGCAAAGTGGCCACCGGCGGCCGCGCCATCGCGCCCGAGCTGGCGCTGGCCGGCTGGGATGGCGACGACCCGCTCACCGAACGCGAGCGCCAGGTACTGCGCCACGCCAGCGAAGGCCGCAGCTCGGCGGATATTGCTGCCTTGCTGCATCTATCGGAAGGCACGGTGCGCAACTATCTGTCGGAGGCCATCGGCAAGCTCGGCGCCGCCAATCGCATCGAGGCGGCACGTATTGCGCGTGATGGGGGATGGTTGTAGCGAGATGTCCGACAAAATCGTGACCGATTTGCGGTGTGCGACCGCCGCCACAGGCCGCTCAATGCATTGGCCATCTTGTGCAGGCGACAGCCGCTTCGGGTCGTAATGCGAAATGAGACGACGGTCGATCCCCGTCGTCTCGAAGCTTATGCAGAGCCGGCTTTTCGAAGTGTGAAGATGTGAGCCGAACATGCCTTGGTCACTCGTTTCACATAGACAAAAGCCAGGGCGGAGCCTGGCTTGTCTGGATTATTGAATGGTGTGGATTGCCTGGTAGCGAATGGCATTGATACTGCTGGCGACGCCGTTTGCATAGCCAGCGAAAATCACGGTGCCTTTCAGGCTGGATACGTCCATATTCCCGCTCAATACCTGAACAGTATGCTTGCCTAGGCTGATATTGGAATACGGCAAGAGCTTGTTTCCGTCCAGCGCTGACCAGCCATTGTTGCCTAGCATATATACCGAGCCACTGGGCAATAGGGCGGCAATAAACAACTGACCTGGCTTGCCTTGGTCTTCGGCCGCTACCTGGATATTGGCGTTCAGCGCCAAAGCAGTATTGCTGCCGCTAGCAAGCCCTGTGATGCTGGCCGCCGAAGTGCGTGGTGTGTATTGATAGATGCCGGCGCCATAGGTGCCTGCAATAATTGAGCCATCAGGCCCGATATTCAGACTGGTCGCCTGACCGGGGAGGCTGTCGCTGCCTTTTAGCAAACTCCAGTTGTATCCGGAGTCGCTGGTATATATGCCTTCATTAGTTGGCGCATAAAGATTGCCGTCACTACCCACTATAAATGTGCCAGGTCTAAAATCCAGTGTATAGGGCTTCCAGTGATCGCCATAATCACTACTGATATACCATCTGTAATTTGACCAGACAAGAAGCTGTCCTTTTTTTCCAATGAAAAGAAATCCAGCTCGGCTGCCATCCTTCGGGATAAAGCTGTCGATACGAGCCCAGTTTGCACCGCCGTCACGGCTGATCATTGGATCTGTAAGGCTATATATATTGTCTTCACTGTCGATTCCGATGTTGCGGACGTAAATGTCAGTGGAATAGGATTTTCTCCAGTGATCATTGTTTTCGAGTACATAGACACTGGCATCTGACGATGCATACAGGCGACCTTTGCTATCTATTGCAATGCTTACCTCGCCATAGGTAGGAATAATGGGCAAGGAAGACCATGTTAGTCCCTGGTCGTCACTCTTGTAGATATTCCTGCGTTGTGTCACGGCATATAGACGATCGCGCCCATCAATTACTAGCGACGAAACGGGTTGGAGTGCAATTGCGTCATCAAGCAAACCTTGCCAAGACTGTCCGTTGTCGAGACTGCGGAACACGCCATACGCAGTAGCTGCGAATAATGAGTTTTTTGAGTTTCGAACGATTGAATTTATGCGTCCTCCGGTCAATCCGTTGTTTAGATGCACGGGGTTGAATGAGCTATCAGATGTCGAGATAATGCCGGATCCGCCTGTTCCAAAATAACGATTTCCAGTGCTGTCGACTGCTATTGAATTAATATAAGTATAAGGGCCGAGAACTTCATTATCCCATCGGATGGAGCCGTTAGTGGCTTTGTGGATGTGATATACGCTTTTCCCATAAGTAGTAATGTATGCACCACCTTTGTGGTCCGACTTTATTATGTCAAATGACTGCTCAGGTGCTAAGGCTGGAGATGATATGCTTTGGGTGAGGTCCGTCCAGGTTTGTCCACTGTCGTTGCTTTTATATGCCTTTTTCCCGGTTAAGATGAAAAGCGTGTTGGTTTTTTTGTCAATGGTGATACCATTGGCATAGGTGTTTTCTCTGGGCAAGTTACCACTAGCGAGGCTTGCGATACCGGCTGAGTTCAGTTTGACAACATAGCTCTTCAATGCGTCGTCGATGGTTGTAATATAGAGGCTGCCATCTGAGCTACTATCCATGGCAGTGTAGTGTAGCTCACGGAGTCCCAGCTTTGATGCTAGGTCCATCTTGTTCCAAGATGCGCCTGCGTCGCTGCTCTTATAAAACTCATTGTAATCACTTGCGTAGAGATTGCCTTGGGTGTCAGATGCTAGATGCATGCTGTCGAAGCTGGTAGGGCTTGTTGCGATCCAGGTGGTGTTTGTGGAGGTCTTTTTGTAGACGCCTGATCGTGTTGAAATATAAATGCTGCCATCGTCGCCTTCAATAATCGATGTTATTTCGACAGCGCGATTGGCGGAAATGTCAATCCAGTTCTGGCCGTGATCGGTGCTGCGATATATGCCTTTGGCGGTGGTGGTATACAGACTGCCATCCCGGGCTTCGATAATATCGTTCACAACAGCCCCGGTAAGGCCGGTACCGGCCGACCAACTGCCGACGGCAGCGTACACATGGCTAAGGCAGACTATCCACGCGATAGACGTTACTAGCCTAATTAATTTGGAATTGCTCATAAATGACCTGATGAGTGGCGCAGTCTGAAGAGACGCGAAAAATTTGCTGTGCCGGCGGACGAGCGGCGAAGCCACCCCGTCGCGGGCGCGCGAATTTACAGCTTTTCTAGCTAGTTTGGCAACAGGCAGCTTGGGTCGCTGCTTGCTTGGCGCCGCTACGTATGTCGTCAATCGGCCAGTGCCATACGCAATTGTCGACCCGACTAAAGCAAGCGGATCTACCTTGGTTCGGGCTGGCGGTCCAAGGCGGGCTGGGCCATATGGTGGGCGTGGCGATAAAACAGCCCCGGCCCCGAGGGTACTTGCTCGAAATGAAACTCCAGTCCCTCGTACACCAGAATGGCCGGAACCCGGTATTTGCGCGAAGTGGCGCCAGCGTAGTTAGGCGGGCCGAATAGTTTGACCAGATCGGCGCGGGTCATGCCAAAGTGCACCGGGTCGATGTGCCGGGTGGTTTCAAACCGGGCGTACCACTGCTGGAACACCGCGCCTGCCATGCGGGCTTGGCTTGATTGGCCTTTGCTCAACTACCCAGCTGCCCATCCAGCCAGGCCAGCAACTGGCTGGCCTGCATGGCGCCACTCAGGCGCGCAACTTCTTGTCCTTGGCGGAACAGGATCAGGGTAGGAATGCTGCGGATGGCGAAATGGCGGCTGGCGACCGGGGCGGCGTCGGAATCGACCTTGACGAAATGCACACCGGGGCGCTGGCTGGCAGCGGCGGCAAATTGCGGCGCCATCACCTGGCAGGGGCCGCACCAGGCGGCCCAGAAGTCCACTAGTACCGGTTCGCGGCTATTGGCCAGAAATAGCGGCAGCTGGGCGTCGTCCACTTCCAGCGGTGTGCCGGCCAGCAAGGGGCGCTTGCAGCCGCCACAGCTGGGGCCGTCGCTCAGGCGCTGATCGGGAAAACGGTTGGCGGTACCGCAGTGCGGGCAGTTCAGTTGCATGATTTTTGTGCTCTTCAGGGTATTGGCTGCTGATTGATCCGGAGCGTCGATGGTTCAGGCATCTTCACTTGCTCAAGACGGCTTGCGTGTCGTAGCGGCGGGCCGTGCTAACGATGGCGGCGCTTTGCGCGGGTGCGGCCCGCTGCTGCCGCTACAAATATTGCATCTTTGCAGTGATAGATGAGGCGCACGCACTGATTTGCAAGCCTGTGGTGCGGAGGTGCCGGGCTTGCGCGTGTCGCCGCTGCGGGTTGGGCGGGCAGGGCGCTTGCCGGGGTAATTGCGCAGCCAACAAGTTTTGGCTTGCATCTGGAAAAGTTTTTCCAGAAAATACCTGGAAATTTTTTTCCAGATCATGTTCGCCAATCCCTCCCCCCCCAAACATATCGTCGGCGATGAAACCCGCCAGGCCCTGCTCGACGCGGCGACCACCGTGTTTCTGGCCGAAGGCTTTCGCGCTGCGCGGGTCAAGGATATTGCGGCGGCGGCCGGGGTACGGCTGTCGGCGATCAACTACCACTTCGGCGGCAAAGAGGGGCTGTATCTGGCGGTGTTGCAATACCACGCGAGACTCGCCTTACAGCATTCGCCGTTGCCCCAGCCCGATGCCGGCAAGCCGCTGGAGCAGCGCTTTCGCGAGTTTGTGCGGGCGATGGTGGTGCGCATGCTCGATGCCAGCAACCCGTCGCGCATCGCCAGCCTGATGGTGCGCGAAGCGGCCAGCCCGACGCCGGCGCTGGATGTGATGTTCGAAACCTTCAGCAAGCCGCAGTCGGCAGTCTTGCTGGGCATGCTGGCCGAACTATTCGGGCCGGCTGCCGCGCCTGATCTGCTGGCGCGCTGCGGGCTCAGCGTGGTGGGGCAGAGCATGGTGTATGTCGGCATGCGGCCCTTGGTAAGCAAGCTGCGGCCGGACTTTTACCAGCGGCCCGAGGCGGTGGCCGAGCTGGCCGAGCATATCGCCACATTTTCCTGGGCCGGGCTCTCTGCCCTGGCGCAGATCGAGAGGAGCAAGCATGCGGGTTGACTGGATGATGGTGGCGCTGTGCGCAGCGCTGGCGGGCTGCGGCGACAAGCCGGTAGCGGTGCTGCATGGCTATGTCGAAGCTGAGCCGGTACGGGTGGCCTCGCCAGTGGGCGGTGTGCTGGTGCAATTGGCGGTGGAGCGCGGTGAGGCGGTCAAGGCCGGCCAGCCTCTGTTTACCCTGGAGCATGACAGCGAGCAGGCTGCGCTTAACGAGGCCGGCGCCAAGCTGGCGCAGGCACGTGCACAGGCCAGCGATCTCGATAGCGGCAAGCGGCCGCAGGAGCTGGCGGTGATCCAGGCGCAGCAGGCGGCGGCTGCGGCGGCGCTGCGTCAATCCGAGGCAGATCTGCAGCGCCAGCGCGAGCTGGTGCAGGCGGGCTTCGCAGCCCGTGCCACGCTCGATGCCATCACGGCGCGGCGCGATGCCGATGCGGCGCGGTCGGCAGAACTGCAAGCGCAGCTGCGCAGCAATCAGCTGGCGGCGCGCGACGACAGCCGGAGCGCTGCCCGTGCTGGCGCGGCCGCTGCCGAGGCGCAGTTGGCGCAGCGGCAGTGGGTATTGGCGCAAAAAGCGGTCAAGGCGCCGCTGGCAGCTCGGGTCGATGATCGCTACTACCGGGTGGGCGAATGGGTGCCGGCGGGCGCACCGGTGCTGAGCCTCACTGCCACTGGGGCGGTGAAAGCACGCTTCTATATTCCCGAGCCCTGGCTGCCCAAATTGGCGCCCGGTGCCAAGGTGAGCCTGCGCTGCGATGGTTGCGGCGCGCCGATGGCCGCCACGGTGCGCTTTGTGGCGCGCGATGCCGAATACACGCCGCCGCTGATCTACAGCAAGGAAAACCGCAGCAAGCTGGTGTGGCTGGCCGAAGCGGTGCCGGATGCGGCCGATGCGGCGCGCCTGCGGCCGGGCCAGCCGCTCGATGTGTTGCCGGCCGTGCAACCATGAGCGACTACATCATCGATGTGGCCGGCCTCACCAAGCGCTTTGGCGACAAAACGGTGGTGGATGGCCTGAATATGCAGGTCAACCGGGGCGAGATTTATGGCTTTCTCGGCCCCAATGGTTCGGGCAAGACCACCTCGATCCGCATGATGTGCGGCCTGTTGACGCCCGATGCCGGCCAAGGCCAGACCCTTGGCTACGATGTGGTGCGCCAGGCGGCCAGCATCAAGCGCGAGGTCGGCTATATGACCCAGCGCTTCGGCCTGTATGACGACCTGAGCATTCGCGAAAACCTCGACTTTGTCGCCCGCGTCTATGGCATGGACCGGCGCCGCCAGCGCGTCGATGCGGCCTTGCAGCGCCTCGGGCTGGAAGGGCGGCAAAAACAGCTGGCCGGCAGTCTGTCGGGCGGCTGGAAGCAGCGCCTGGCACTGGCCGCCTGCATGCTGCACGAGCCGCGTCTGCTGCTGCTCGATGAGCCCACCGCCGGTGTCGACCCGAAGGCGCGCCGCGATTTCTGGGACGAGATCCACACGCTGGCCCATGAGGGCATTACCGTGCTGGTGTCCACCCACTATATGGATGAAGCCGAGCGCTGCCACCGCCTTGGCTATATCGCCTACGGCAAGCTGCTGGCGATGGGCACACCAGCCGAGCTGGTAGCGCAGTCACCTCTGAGCACCTGGACCATTGCCGGCACCGGCGCCAGCGCACTGGGCACCACGCTGGAGCAACACCCCGGCGTGGAAATGGTGACGCGCTTTGGCAATGCCCTGCATGTGAGCGGCGTGGATAGCGCCGAGCTGGCAGCTGCCATTGCGCCGTATCGCGATACGCCAGGCCTGAGCTTCGAACATGGCCGACCGGCGCTGGAGGATGTATTCATCCACCTGATGCGCCAATCGGCCGACAATTTCCGCTAGGGAACGACTTGATGAATGTGTTGATTGCCTGTGTCGGCAGTGCCGGTGATGTTCACCCGTTTATCGCCATCGGCCAGGCGCTCAGGCAGCGCGGCCATGCGGTGACCTTGCTGACCTCGCCGTATTTTGAAGAGCGTATCGTGCGTGCCGGGCTGGGCTTTGCGCCAATCGGCAGTGTGAGCGACTTTACCGACGGCCTGCAGGAGGCCGATCTGTGGCATTCGCGCCGTGGCTTTGCCGTGGTGTGCCGCCATGTCGGCCAGCATCTGACAGCAGGCTATCAGGCGCTGGCGGCGCTGGCCGGGCCCGAGACCGTGCTGGTGGGCAGCACCCTGGCGTTTCATGCGCGGCTGGCGCAGGAGAAGCTGGGCCTGCCCATGGTCAGCGTGCATCTGTCGCCATCGGTGTTGTTTTCGGCTTGCGCACCGTCGCGCTGGCCGGGCTTGCCCTGGCTGCCGCAGCTGCCGGCCTGGCTGGCGCGGCCCGTTATCGCCAGCATCGAGCGGCTGGTGCTGGACCCGGAGGTGATGCCTGCGCTCAATGCCCTGCGCGCCGAGCTGGCACTGCCACCGGTGCGGCGAGTGATGAGCCACTGGCTGCACTCGCCGCAGCAGGTGGTGTGCGCCTTTCCCGACTGGTTTGCCGCGCCGCAGCCCGACTGGCCGGCCAATACCCGCTGCAGCGGTTTCCCCTTGCTGGCGGCGCTGGCTGGCGCGGTGCTCGACCCGCTGCTGGAGCGCTTTTTGGCAGCGGGCCCGCCGCCCATCGTGTTCACCCCCGGCTCGGCCATGGCGCATGGCCAGGCCTTTTTCGCTGCTGCCTTGGCGGCCTGCGATGCCATTGGCCGCCGTGCGGTGCTGGTCACGCCCTATCGCGACCAGCTACCGTCCAGCCTGCCGGCCTTTGCCCGCCATGTCAGCTATGTGCCGTTTGACTTGCTGGCGCCGCGCGCGGCGGCCTTTGTCCACCATGGCGGCATCGGCACCTCGGCGCAGTGCCTGGCGGCCGGCGTGCCGCAAGGCATTGTGCCGTTTGCCCATGACCAGTTCGACAATGCGGCGCGGCTCAAGCAGCTTGGCGTGGCCGAGATACTGAGTTTGCCAGCCAGGATAGAAGACTGGGCCCGCCGCCTGATGACGCTGACCGGGCAGGCCGATATCGCCCATGCCGCCTACCGCCTGGCCGGGCAACTGCAGGGCGGCGATGCCGCCGGGCAAATCGCTACCCTGATCGAGCAGACAGCGGGCCAGGCCCGCGTGGAGCAGGCGCCATGAACGCAGCATTCAGCTTTGGCCGCCTGTGGGCGGTGATCCTCAAGGAATTCATCCAGCTGCGCCGCGACAAGCTGACCTTTGCCATGATGATCGGCATTCCGCTGATCCAGCTCACCTTGTTCGGCTTCGCCATCAATGGCGACCCCAAGGGCCTGCCGACGGTGATCGTTGCGTATGAGCAATCCACCTTCAGCCGCTCGCTGGTCGCCGCCATGCAAAATTCCGGCTACTACAAGGTGGTGCGTACTGACGCCAGCGCCGCCGAGGCCGACCGCATGCTGGAGCGCGGCGAGGCGCAGTTTGCCCTGGTGATTCCCAGCGATTTTTCGCGCAAGTTGATCCGTGGCGAGCGGCCGGCACTGCTGCTGGCGGCCGACGCCACCGACCCCAGTGCCACCGGCAATGCGATTTCGGCCATGCGCACCCTGGGCAGCACCGCATTGGCCCATGATCTGGCCGGCCCCTTGGCGCGCTTGCAGCCTGGCGTCGCGCCGTTCGAAGTGCGGGTACAGGCGCGCTACAACCCTGAGGGCATTACCCAGTACAACATCGTGCCGGGCCTGATGGGAGTGATCCTGACCATGACCATGATCATGATGACCGCGCTGGGCGTCACCCGCGAGGTTGAGCGCGGCACCATGGAAAACCTGCTGGCCACCCCGGTACGCCCGCTGGAGGTGATGATCGGCAAGATCGCGCCCTATGTGCTGATCGGCTATGTGCAGGTAACGGTAATCCTGCTGGCGGCCCGCTTCATCTTCGATGTGCCCTTTGTCGGCAAGCTGGGCTGGCTGCTCGCCTGCGTGTTCACCTTTATTGCCGCCAATCTCACCGTGGGCATCACCATCTCCAGCGTGGCGCGCAACCAGACCCAGGCGATGCAGATGACCTTCTTCTTCTTTCTGCCCTCCATCTTGCTGTCGGGCTTTATGTTCCCGTTTCGCGGCATGCCGGCCTGGGCGCAGGTGATCGGCGAAGTGCTGCCGCTAACCCATTTCTTGCGGCTGATACGCGGGGTGATGCTCAAGGGCAACGGCCCGGCCGAGCTATGGCTGAATGTGTGGCCGCTATTGCTGTTTATCACCGTGGTGATGGGCGTGGGGCTTAAGCGCTTTCGCAAGACACTGGATTGAATCGTTCGGTCGTGCCGCTGGCGGAAAAACAAATCTTGAACCGCAGGGGACGCAGAGAGCTCAGGGGTGGCACAGAGAAGGAAGGGCATGAGATTGCCCGTTCGGGCTCGATGCTATCGCTTCAAGCCATGGTGCAACGGCCGGCACCGCCAGCTTGGTGTAGCGCGCTGGCGTCGGCTATCGTGGTTCATCGCCACGCCATGTCGGAGCCATCATGAACCGTCGCCAGTTTGATCGCCTGCTCGCCGCCAGCCTGCTGATCGGTGCCCTGCCTGGCAAAGTGCTAGGCGACGCCGCCAAGCCGACAGTGGCGGTGCTGCTTAAATCCATGCTCAATGAGTTCTTCACCCAGATGGCCAATGGCGCCAAGGCGCACCATGCCGGCCGCAGCGGCCAGTACGAGCTGATCGTCGACGGCACTCAGCAGGAAACCGACTACAAGGCGCAAGAGGCGCTCATCAAGCGCTGGCAGGCGCGCAAGATCTCTGCCCTGCTGGTGGTGCCGGCCGATTCGGTGGCGATCCTGCCCGCCCTGCAACAGCTGATGAGCACCGGCACCCTGGTGATCAATATCGACAACAAGCTCGATGATCGCGCCCTGGCAGCGGCGGGGCTGAGTGTGCCCTTTGTCGGGCCGAGTAATTTCGCCGGCGCACGCTCGGTGGGCGAGTTCATCGGCAAGAAACTGGCGCGCGGCAGCAAGGTGGGGCTGATCGAAGGGCCACCGGCCCATATCAATGCCAAGGCGCGCAGCGATGGCTACCGCGAGGCGATGCGCGCTGCCGGCATGGAGGTGGTGGGCCAGCGTACCGGCGAATGGGTGGTGGAAGGCGGCAAGCGCAGCGCCGCCGAGTTGTTGCAAGCCTCGCCCGATATCAAGGCACTGCTATGCGGCAATGACAATATGGCCATCGGCGCGGCCGACTGGCTCAAGGGCGCGGGCCTTGCCGACAAGGTGCTGGTGGCCGGTTACGACAATATCCCGGCGGTGGCGCCCTATATTGCCGATGGCCGCATTGCTGCTACTGCCGACCAGTTCCCGGCCAAGCAGGCCGAATATGCGCTGGATCTGGCGCTGAAATCGCTGCGCGACGGGCTGACCCAGGCCGATCTGCCCAGCATCGTGCAAACCCCTGTGCAGCTTGTCATCCGTCGATGAGGCGCTTTGCCTGTCTGTTGCTCGCCTGCTGGGTTGTCGCGGCCAGTGCTGCGCCGCTCAAGCTGGTCGGCGAGCCGTATCCGCCCTATCTGGTCGAGAGCAAAGCCGGGCTCGGCGGGCCATTTGCCGAGGCCATTACCAGCTTGCTCAAGGCGGAGGGCATCGAGGTACAGTTCCAGGCGCTGCCGTTTCGCCGCTTGCTGCTGGAAGTGGGCAAGCAGGAAAACAGCTGCGCTTTGGCCGTGTATTTCTCGCCATCCGATGCCGAAACGCTCAACTATGTCGCCCGCCTGGCGCCGTTGACGCTGGCGGTGTATGCACGCGCCGGCGAAGTAGGGCGGCTCAGCAATCTGGAAAACCTGCGCAAATACTCGGTCGGTGCCATCGATATCGCCGAGGTGCGCGATCTGCTCGGCGCCTCGGCCATTCCTTATGCACCGATCGCCTTTGCCAACACCGGCCCGGCCATGCTGAAGGCGCGCCGCTTTGATCTGCTGATTTCCGATGCCAGCCAGCAGATGATCAAACAGGCCGGCGTGCCGATCGACCGGGTATTCACCCTGGCAAGGGTGGAGCGCTGGCTCGCCTGCAACCCGGCCTTGCCGCCCAAGACCGTAGCGGCGCTGCGCCGTGTATTGCGCGAAGGCGTGCTGGCCGAATCGGTGCGGCCGATCTGGCGGCGCCATGGCCTGGAAGACTACTTCGACCAAAGCCGCCGCGCCTGGGAAGACAGCGCCGGCAAGCGCTGAGCGGCCGGCGCGGTGTTCAGCCAGCGAAGCTCTGAACGAATCACCCAAGGCGCTAAAAACACCTTAGCGCTGCTGTGCTGCGGCTGCCCGGCCGGAAAACCGGCCACCCGTCAGGCTTCCTCGCGCAACACGGGGGTGGAATGAAACAGCGAAAAATCAATGACCTATCTACTTACGCGCCAGTCCCGGGTCTCCCGGGCCATGCCGTGGTGGTGGAAAACTCGGCTCGTTCAGCGCTTCCCTAATCAAACAGGGCAGACAGGCGCGGCAGATCGGTGACGCCGACATCGATGCCGTATTGCATCAGCAGGGTACCGACCTGGGCGCGATGATGGGTCTGGTGGTTGAACAGATGCTGCACCAGCACCCAGCGCGGCACCGTCTGGGTAAAGCCATACATCTTGCTGGTCCAGGTGGTGGCTTCCGCCAGCCAGTCAGCATCCAGGCTTGCCGCCCAGTCGATCAGGGTTTGATCCATGGCGATGCGGGCTGCCTGCAAAGGCTCGAAATCCGCGTGCAGCAGTTCGCCAGCCGCGACCGTCGGCATGCTCTGCCCGGTAAAGCGGGCAAACCACACCAGATCGCCCCACAGGATATGGTTGAGGGTGCCGTGGATGGACTTGAAAAATGCGCCACGGTCGGCCTGCCTTTGCGCTTCGGTGAGCTGTGCGGCAGCGGCGTAGAGCTGCTGGTTCTGCCACTGGTTATACGCGGCCATCAATTGCGGCATATTGCCTGAGAACATGGTTTTGCTCCGGAAATGGCGAGTCGGGGCTGCAGCATGGCATCATCGGGCTGCCCTATGCCACCTGAAACAGCACGGCATCGCCTTTTCGGCAAGCGGGCAACGCTGCCGTACCGGACACAATGCTCAGTGATTTTCCGTGAAAGGACTTTGCATGGCTCGCCACAATGCCTCCTTCTACCTGATGGCTTTTCTGTGCGTGGGCGTAGCCGCCTACGCCTTTGTCGCCTATACGCTGGTGCCGCTCGGCGCGGTGGTGCATCCGCTGATGCGTGCCAATTTTGAAACGCATCGCTTCGGTATCGAGCTGCATATCTTTGCATCGGTACTGGCCCTGCTATCGGGGCCATTCCAGTTTTCCGCCTCGCTGCGCGCCAGCCGTCCGCAACTGCATCGCTGGCTGGGCCGCCTGTATCTGGGCGGCGGTGTGCTGGTGGGCGGCTTGGCGGGCCTGTGGATGGCGCAATTTGCCTATGGCGGCGTGACTGGCCGCCTTGGCTTTGCCTGCCTGGCGGTGTTGTGGCTGTTTACCGGTGCCATGGCCTATGTCCACGCCCGCGCCCGCAGCTTTGCAGCGCATCGGCGCTGGATGGTGATCAACTTCGCCCTGACCCTCGCGGCCGTCACCCTGCGCCTGTATTTGCCCATGTCGATGCTGGCCCGAATCGACTTCGACCTGGCTTATCCGGCCATTGCCTGGCTGTGCTGGGTACCGAATCTGCTGCTTGCCTGGCTGTATCTGCGTTCCAGGCCGCAGGTGCAGGCGAGCTGAATGCTGGAACAGGGCGGCTAGTTGTCCGCCCGTGCCAGATAGGCACGCGGGGAGGCGCCCAGGTAGCGGCGGAACACCGCGATAAAGGCCGATACGCTGGCATAGCCGGCTTCCAGCGCCACGGCGGTGACCGATGCGCCGTCGGCCAAGCGCAGCAGGGCTCGCTGCAGCCGCATCTGCTGCCGCCACTGGCTGCGGTTGCAGCCGGTCTCGGCGGCAAAACGACGGGTGAGATTGCGGCGGCTCATGCCGATGCGGCTGGCCCAGCCATCCAGATCGGTGGGGTCATCGGGCTTCGCCAGCAAGGCGGTGGCCATGGCTGCGAGCCGCGCATCGCGCGGCATCGGCAAGAACAGGGTTTGCGCCGGCTGGCGCACAAAGGCATCGGCAAACACACGTAAATAGGCGGCCAGCACTTCGCCCTGCGGGGCATCGGTTCCGGCCAGCGCCGCCAGTAGATTGCGCAGCAGCGGCGTCAGCAGCACCACCGTCGGAACGCGCGGCATCTGCGCCCGGCTCCAGTCTTCGCTGAAGTACAGGCTCAGTCCGCTCATCGCGCCATGGGCGCTGGCGCCATGCGGCTGCCCGGGCGGCACCCAGCCTATGCAGCCCGGCGGCATCACCCAGCGTCCGCTACCGGTATCCACGCTGACCAGACCCTGCCGCACCGTGAACAGCTGGCCTTGCGGGTGTTGGTGCATCGGCCGCTCATTGGCGGCGATCTGGTTGACCGGCTTGATTTCCAGCAGAGACATGAAATGGCCCGTTTGAGATATATCCTGGCATTCTAGCGTTAGCAGGCATATTGCGCTTGGCAGACACTGGGCAGGTCAACCCAGCCAAGGAAACACCATGTCGCAAACCGTATCTGACTATCTCGGGCAATCACCGCAAGCCGCGCTGCACGAGCTGTCTGCGCTGTTGCTGGAGCAAGGCC
>NZ_JAYRLZ010000368.1:0-3387 GCF_041904975.1 Chitinimonas sp.
CCAGCCTTCCGGGGGCGCTTTTGCCCCGGCGACATCGCTATGTTGCCCTATCGGTCCAGGCCAGCACCGCGCCATGTCGCGCCCCAAGACACCCCTTGCCGAGCTGCTCAAGCCGCTCGCCCGCTCGCTGCGCGAATCGCGCCGCCAGCCGCCGCCGGCTACCCCGGCGCCGCCACCCGAAGACGACCATAGCGTGTTCATGCGTGCCGTGGCCGGCACCGAACCGCTGAATCACCCCCTGCCCTACCCGCACCCACCGGCAGAACAATCACCCCACCCACGCCAGCGCCAGCGCGACGAAGGCCTGGTGATGCACGACGCCATGACCGACCGCTGGCCATGGGACGAGATCGAATCGGGCGAAGAATTGCTCTATCTGCGCGCCGGCCAGAAGCTCGACACCCTGAAAAAGCTGCGGCGCGGCCACTGGGTAGTACAGGCGCAGCTCGACCTGCACGGCCTCAATACCGACGAAGCCCGCGCCGCCGTCGGTGGCTTCTTGCACCGCTGTGTACAAGCCGACCAGCGCTGCGTGCGCATCATCCACGGCAAGGGCCTGGGCTCGCGCAACAAGGAACCGGTGTTGAAAAACAAGCTGCGCAACTGGCTGGTACAGCGCGATGAAGTGCTGGCTTTCTGCCAGGCCCGCCCGGTGGACGGCGGCGCTGGCGCCGCCATCGTGCTGCTGCGTGGGCGGCGCGGCGCTTGAACCATCCGGCCATCGAGGCGTAACTCGCGACGCCCCTACGTCGCAGAAAGCCACCACACCGCGACGAGCGGACAACTATTTGCCGGCCGCATCGACAGCACAGCTGTCTATAGTGCGACGATGAATTACCCCCACATCCGCCGCCCCGCCCTCGCCTTGCTGTGCGCAGCCGCCATGCAGCACGCGCACGCCGCGCCGCCCTTGCGGGTGGCCGAGCTTGATTCGATCAACTACCCGTTTGTGGAGCTGGACAAATCGGGCAAGATCAGCGGCGGCCTGCTGCCCGCCCTGGGCGATTTGATCGCACGCGAGCTGGGCACCAAGGCCGTTCATAGCGTATGGTCGCGGCGCCGTATCGAGCAGGCGGTCGGCCGTGGCGATGCCGATATCAGCTGCTATTCCAGCCCGAAATGGACCGACTATAGCGGCCCCTTGCAATGGACCATTGCCACCCTGCCGCAGATCGAGCGCGTGGTGGTGCTCAAGGGCCAGCCGCTTCCCGGCACCAGCAGCAACGATTTCGCCGGAAAACGCATTGCCACCATGCTGGGCTACCACTACCCAAGCATCCAGCCCCTGTTTGACGAAAAACGCGCCACGCGCATCGACAGCACCCGCGTCAGCAATCTGTTCCGCCTGGTCGAGGACAAGCTCGCCGACGCACTGATTTCATCCGAAGCCGAAATCGAAGGCCATTTCGCCCGGAACCCGGCAGCACGCGAGCGATTCAGCGTGGCCACCACGCCGTTCTCGGTCGTGGATACCCAGTGCTATATCTCGCCAAGCTCACCCTGGCCCCTGGCCGATATCAACAAGGCATTGAACACCTTGCTCGGCAACGGCGAAATCGAGCGACTGGCGCGGCAATACCATATGTCGATGCGTTGAAGCTGGCAGCAAACAGCGCAGCACCCGCACAACCGTAAACGACGCGATTTGCCGGCCACCGCAAGCAGCCCCGCCGGGCCCGGCGCGGTGGCAACACTGGGTGCGCCAACGATTCATGCAGCCCTTGCCTTGCCCTGCCCCACCCAAGTGGCGGGCGGCGATTGGCGAGCACCGAGCAAATCTACTTTGCGTTTGGGAGGCTCGGAACGAGTCGAGCTTTCAGCTTGCGTAGCAGGCCCCGGAATGCCTGGGGCTTAGCCAGAACCGAATAAGCAGTTGATTCCTTGTGACGCCATTTCACCCCTGCGCCCTCGCATTGCGCGGGGGAAGGCGCGCTGGTCGCGCCTGAGCGGATGCGTTCAGCGCCTCCCTAATGCCTCGCCGCCCGTACCCGCAATAAGCGCTCGCGCAGGCGCGACAGTTGCGTGTCGAAGCTGGCATCCAGATCGCCCTGCTCGGTTTCAATGATGCAGCCACCCAGTGCCAGGGTCTCGTCTTCTACCCATTGCGGTAGTTTGTCGGCGGCCAGCAGGGTGTCGAGCAATCGCCCGTCGCGCAGCAGCGCCAGGTCTTGCGGATGCAGGCGAATCAGCAAGCGGCCGGCTTCGCGCAGCTGGCGAGCCGCCTGCTTGACTGCCCCGGCCACCGCTTCCTGCTGGCCAGCCTGCTCGCCCAACACCATGCACACTGCCTCAAAGGCAATGGCCAGCGCCATATCCTCGCTATTGGCAAAGCCGCGCTCCGGCAAGCTTTGCATCGCCTCGGCAATGCTACGCAGCCTGGCCAGCTCCGCCGCCATCGCCTGGCGCGCTTCCTCGGCACCGGCAGCACGGCCTTCCTTCAGGCCGCGTTGCCGCGCCAATTCCTGCATCTGCTCAGCCTCGCCCTTCAGCTTGGCCAAGGCAGCCTTGGTAGCGAGCTGCACCAGGTCTGGCGTGGTTGACACTGGCTGCGGCGCCACCGGCTCGCTTGCAGCTGCGTCCGCCGCTGGCTCCGCCACGCCAGAAACAGCGACAGCGGCCACGTCACGGCGGTTTGGCAGGCGGCGCTTTGCCTCATGGAGTGTTGGATTGCGCAGAATCTTGGTCATAACCTACACGTCCACATAGTTGGCAATCAATATATGAAGTTTCTCCAAGCCTCGCTGTGAATGGCTTGCCTCAATGCCAGTAAATCGGACGGACCACGACCTTCTTGCCAGCCCGCCAACACCAACAGAAAACCCACATTATGAAAAATTAACTATTGCGCATTTTTATCCTTAAACTCCAAAAAACCACGAGGCTGAAGCACATTGGTTATGCGGACAATTCTATCAATCACATCAACATCGTCAGGCGTGGGTGGCATTTCAGATGACATAACCAACACTCCACTCCCTAAGCTCTCCCACATCACATCTGGTGGAAGTAGCTCAGAAACAGTTGAATCAGAAAAATAGGTTAGCCAACCAACTTCAACACCCTTAAAATTTTCTCGGGGCACTGGTCGGACCCCGTCACGTGAAACCGTGGCCAAATCTGGTCGTACCATCTCAACCAGTTCGATTAATATATTCTTTGCGGCATTCACAAGCTCTACAGTCGGAGACATCTGTAGCACAACACGATCACTTCCTAATTCGCCCCCCCACCAATAGTCAAAGCAACATACACACCCGGCTCCTTTGATTTCATAGTAGTAATCAAACCCATGGAATAACCCAGCCGGCATTTTGCACCTAGGGAAAATGAATTACCAGACCCATCAGAATTGACATACGCAACACCCTGATCAACATTGCCAACAAT
>NZ_JAYRLZ010000055.1:0-8544 GCF_041904975.1 Chitinimonas sp.
AGCGATGCGCGCATCGTCGATATCATCAAGCTGGCCGCCGGCTTCGAGGTCAGCAAGGCCGATGTGCTGGGCTACCTGAAAAAGGAAGACGAGGAAGGCTATCTGCCGTGCAGTGAGGAAGTGCTGGCACATTTCCTCGATGGCCTGATTATCACCCGGCGTGGTCGCGACGAAAGCCGCCCGCTGCCGCCAGTCGTTTTGCCGCTGTACAACAATATCGTGCTGAAGAAACTGCGGGTGGCATTCGAATTAAAGGAGGACGATATCCTCGCCATTATGGAAAGCGTCGGCTTCCCGGTATCACGCCCGGAATTGACTGCGTTTTTCCGCAGTGCCGATCATAAGAACTACCGCCGCTGCGGCGACCAGTTCCTGCGCAATTTCCTCAAGGGGCTGACGGTACGCGTCAGACGCTAAACGCTCCGACTACCCGCCCGGCCAGGGTCGCTAGGCGCGCAGCTCGGCCAGTTGCCGCTCCAATTCGGCAATGCGCTGATCGCGCTCGGCCAGTGCCTGTTTCACATCGCTGGCCTCAAAGCGTTGCGGAATATGCTTGGGGCAGTTGGCGTCCCAGGCGGTAACGGTGATCAGGATCACCTGCTCCGGCCTCGCCTTGTAGCCGGCCGGCATCAGCCTGGCCTCCAGCGCGGTATCGCCCTCCACCGCCCGCGCCTCACCCCAGATTTTCACTCGTTGCTGGTGAACGTAATCGATCAGGAACAGGTGCACGCGCGGGTTATCGATCAAGTTGCCCGAGGTGATGTACTGGCGGTTGCCGGAAAAGTCGGCAAAGCCGATGGTGTGCTGATCCAGCACCTGCAAAAACCCGGCCGGCCCGCCACGATGCTGGATATACGGCTGGCCTTCGGCATTCACTGAAGCGAGAAACACGCTGGTCTGCGCCTCGATGAATGCCTTGATATCGCCAAGCAGCAGGGTTTCCCAGCTACCGCCCTCCTCCATATGCGCATAGGCGCGTCTCGAGCCTTTGCGCTGCTGTATCGCCTTGACCGACGGGGTAAAGGCGATATCGCTTGAGTACTGTCTCGGGGTGGTCATGGCATTTCCTGGCGCATCAACAATCAGCCCAGCTTAGTCTGGCAAGTAGCGCTCGACCAGCCATCCGCGATGGCATTCACAATTGTCGCCCGCGCAATAAGCACTGCTACCCAGTCATGCCTGTAATTCAGCGCGAGCAACTGCCCTGGAGGCCCAGCGTCGGGCATGCGGTGCGCGAGACCCTGTGGATGTAGCACTGTGGCCGTTCATGCGCATCCACGATGATCTGGAACATGAACCACTCCGCCTTGTGCCGCGAATCGCGATCAACGTTGCGTCGAGCCGGTTTGCTGCAATATCTGGCTAAGATCAACAATGCGCTGAGCGTTCAGGCGAATGCGGCAAGACCAGTACACCTGGCCGCTGCCCGAAGCCACCGCCCCACTGGCTCCCACCGAGAACTCGCATTGGCGAGCGGCAAACCGGGAGAATTTTCGCCCGGCATCGCGCAGTGCAGCCAAGGCATATTGATGATGAGTGGGGGTAATCTCATCCCGATGGCGCTTGCTTGCCAGCTTCTTGGCGATACCGTTCTCCAGACCTGCGATCCGACCGGTAGTGACATAGAAAAGCGATTGCAGGCAATCGATCGAACCCGCACCCGAATTCGCCGCGATGCATTCTTCCGCACGCGCCGGGTAGTCGACTAGCGATTGGCTAGCCCCGGCAGCGAGCGCCACGCCGCCAAGCAGCGTCAGCAATGCCGCCCTCCCAAGCGGGCGCCCCATCTTCACGGCCGCCGATGATCGACTACCACCACACCGCCATCAGCCGGTGGCGCAGGTCGCACCGCGTCCACCGCCACTTCACCGACCTTGACTACCCCTTTTCCGGCCAGCACTACGCCATCAACTGCCAGGCCGGCCGCAGTGGCGGTCACGCCGACGGCGGTGGTGGCGACGCTGACCACCGCGCAACCTTGCAGGGTCAACAGGGCGGCGGAACACAGCAGCAGAGCGGGTTTCATGATTGATTTCCTTCACCAAAGTCCAGTACCACCTTGCCAAGATTGGCATTGCTTTCCAGATAGCAATGACTGGCCGCGACTTGCTGCCAGGCAAAGCTGCGATCCAGCGTGAGCTGCAGTCGCCCGTCGCACAAGGCCGGCAGGATCTGCCCGGCCAGCGCGGCGGTCAAGCGCGATTTCACCGCCAGTGGCTGCGGGCGCAGGGTCGAGCCCTTCAGCGCCAGCCGCTTCATCAACAGTCGGGACAAATCGATGCTGGCGCTGGCGCCGCCCATCAGGCCGATCAGCACCAGCCGGCCATCGGGCTTGAGGCTGGCGATATTGCTCGCCAGATAGTTGCCACCAACGCAATCGAGTACCACATCGACACCGCCAGCCGCCTTGGCCCAATCGGCAAAGTCGCCACTGCGGTAGTTGAACACCTGGTCCGCGCCCAGGCGGCGGCAGAACGCCAGCTTGTCGTCCGAGCCGGCCGTGGCCAGCACCGTCGCCCCATGCCAGCGCGCCAGCTGGATTGCCGCCGCGCCGACGCCACTGGCGCCGGCATGGATCAACACGGTCTCGCCCGCTTGCAGCTGCGCCTGCTCGATCAGATTGAACCAGGCGGTCATCCACGCTTCTGGCAGGCTGGCCGCCGCCTGCGCGCTCAGCCAGGTAGGCCGGGCGATCGCGCAGCCGGCATCCAGCAAGGCGTATTCGGCATAGCCTCCGCCTGCCACCAGGCCGAATACCGCATCGCCCGGCGCAAAGCCGCTGACGCCATCACCCAAGGCTGCCACCGTGCCGGCTACCTCCAGGCCCAGAATCGGCGAAGCACCCGCTGGCGCCGGATAGCGACCTTCGCGCTGCACGATATCGGCCCGGTTGACCCCGGCCGCCGCCACCTTGACCAGCAGCTGACCCGGCCCCGGCTGCGGGCAGTCCATTTCACCCAAAACCAGGGTGTCTGCGCCACCTGGCGCGGTTTGCATGATCGCCTGCATAGTATTTGCCCTCTAAAGTCCGGTTCTTGCGCCAGCCCAATCAAATTCCCTTGGTTGACGCAGTCAGCACAGCTGGCGTGTAGGTCGGAATTCATTCCGACAGCGCCGTTTGCCCGTGGCCCAAGTCGGGATAAATCCCGACCTGCAAATGCCACCCGCCCGGGTTGACTGAACATCGGGAAAACTGGAACAGTCAATGTGTTGAAGTCAGCTTCAAACCAATAATGCCCAGCACGATCAGCGCCACACACAGCAGACGCGGCCAGTTGTTCGGCTCGTTGAACAGCATGATGCCGGCAATCACCCCGCCCACCGCGCCGATGCCGGTCCATACCGCATAGGCAGTTCCCATCGGCAGTACCTTCATGGCGCGTGCCAGACAATAGAAACTGGCCAGCATGGCCGCCGCCGTGGCAGCACTCCATGTCCAGCGGCTGAAGCCCTCGCTGTATTTCATGGTCACCACCCACACCACTTCGAATAGCCCGGCAATCAGCAGATAAACCCAATGCATGTACGATGCTCCAGCCAACAGACTTTTTAAGTTGTGCTCGATCAGATCAGGTCAGCGCCACTGACATGGCCGCATCCTGCACCTTGCCGGCCTCGTGCGGCAGGGCCAAGTAATCCTTGGACTGCATTTCGGTGAGCCGGCTGGCAGTGCGGAAAAACTCATTGGCAAAGCTGCCTTCGGTGTAGAGCTGCTCAGCCGGCAACTCGGCCGACAGGATCAGCTTCACCCGGTAGTCGTAAAACACATCCACCAGCCAGGTAAGCCGCCGCGCTTCCGATGCCTGCTTGGCTGCAAGCTTGGGAATATCGGACACGATCACCGTGTGATAGCGGCGCGCCAGCCACAGATAGTCGGTCTGCGAGCGCGGGCCGCCGCATAGCTCGGCAAAGCTGAACC
Organism: Chitinimonas sp.; assembly: GCF_041904975.1. Classification (NCBI taxonomy): domain Bacteria; kingdom Pseudomonadati; phylum Pseudomonadota; class Betaproteobacteria; order Neisseriales; family Chitinibacteraceae; genus Chitinimonas; species Chitinimonas sp. Next base: position 3,920 of record NZ_JAYRLZ010000055.1, read on the forward strand.
AGATCACCCCCGGCGCATGGCGCAGGGCGTGCACCGGCCTATCTTCGATAGTCAACTCGGCAGGCAAATCCGCGGCTGTGGCAAGGCTGGCGAAAATGGCGGCCAATTCGACCTTTACCTCGGCCGACAAGGGCGTCAGATAGGTGCGCGCCTGCTCCAGCACCCGCATGCGGTAGTCATTGCCGCCATCCACATTCATCACATCGACATGCTGTTTGAGCAGCGCAATGGTCGGCAGGAAGTTCTGCCTTTGCAGGCCGTTCGGGTAGAGATCATCCGGCGCATAGTTCGACGTCGCCACCAGCACCACGCCATGGTTGAACAGATGGGTGAACAGCCGGCCCAGTATCATCGCATCGGCAATATCTGACACATGAAACTCGTCAAAGCACAGTAGGCGCACATCGCGGGCGATATCGGCCGCCACCCGGGCCAGCGGGTCGGCTTCGTTCTTCAGCGCGCGCAGGCCGTGATGTACTTCCTGCATGAAATTGTGGAAATGCAGGCGGCGCTTGCGCCGCAAGGGCAGGCAGGCAAAAAAGCCATCCATCAGAAAACTCTTGCCGCGCCCTACCCCGCCCCAGAAATACACGCCGCGCGGGATATCCGGCATCGGCAGCAGGCTGCGGCCGAACAACCGGTCGCGCTTGCGTTTGAATTCGACCAGGGCCTCATACAGCTGCTGCAAGCGCTCGATGGCAGCAGCCTGCGCGGCATCCTGTTGAAAGCCCGGCTGCGCTGCAAGCTGTGCATACCATTGCCGTGGCGGCGTTCCGGGTTGAATATGGGCGGTGAAGACGTGTTGAGACATATCAAAGACTGTTGCGAGAGGGCTGCGCGATTATAGGGCGGCTTGCAATGGTACAAGACCTCGTAACAATGCTCGTTTATATTGAACGCCGTCGCGATAGAACCAATCGATAACGCGACCCTATCCAAGCACGCAAACCAGGAGTCAAAACATGGCCAGAATCGCACTCGTCACCGGTGGCATGGGTGGCATTGGTACCGCTATCTGTCAAAGGCTCGCCGACGCCGGCCACACCGTGGTGACCACTTATAGCCGTCCCGGCAAGGAAACCCAATGGCTGGCAGACCAAAAGGAAAAGGGCTATCAATTCCACGCCTACCAGTGTGATGTCGCTGATTTCGACGCCTGCCAGGCCATGGCAGCACGCATCATTGCCGAAGTCGGCCAGGTGGATGTCTTGGTCAACAATGCCGGCATCACCAAGGACACCACCTTCCGCAAGATGGGCAAGGTGGATTGGGATGTGGTGATGCGCACCGATCTCGATTCGGTGTTCAATGTCACCAAGCCGTTTATCGACAGCATGACCGACCGCAACTTTGGCCGGATCATCAATGTGTCGTCGATCAATGGTCAGAAGGGCCAGTTCGGCCAGACCAACTATTCGGCAGCCAAGGCCGGCATGCATGGCTTTACCAAGGCACTGGCGCAAGAAGTGGCGAAAAAGGGCGTGACCGTCAACACGGTCAGCCCTGGCTATATCGCTACCGAGATGGTGATGGCAGTCAAGGAAGAAATCCGCAATTCGATTATTGCCGGCATCCCGGTCAATCGCCTTGGCACGCCGGAAGAAATCGCCGAATTGATCGTATTCCTTGCTGGCGACCATGCCGGCTTCATTACTGGCTCGAATATTGCCATCAATGGCGGCCAGCATATGTTCTGATTCATCGCCAGTTTTTCACATCTGGCTGAATCGCAAAAAACCCGCTCAAGCGAGCGGGTTTTTTATTGTGGCAGCAAGCACTATCAGAACTTGGTGCCGATACCAATGCCGAATACTGTCGGGTTGATTTTCAAACTTCCCAGTGCCGCACCGGTAGTGGTTTTTACATCGGTCTTGATATAAATCTTCTTCAAGTCGACATTGACATACCAGTCTTTGTTGATGGCAATATCGGTACCGATTTGCAGGCTGCCACCAAAGCTGTTCTTGTCAACGGTCAGATCAGCCGCGCCGGCCTTCAGGCTGGCATTGTAAAAACGCGTGTAATTGATACCCGCGCCAATATAGGGGCGAACCGTCGCCTCTGGCGCAAAATGGTATTGCAGCGTCAAGGTGGGTGGCAAATGGCTGACCTTGCCCAAGCTTGCACCAAACGATGTCACCTTGTGGCGCGCGGTTCCCAGAATCAATTCAGCACCGATATTCGGCGTGATCATATAAGTAAAGTCCAGCTCGGGCACCACTTGCTTATCTACATCAATACCCAAGGTGGACAGTGTGCCGCTGGTCGATACCGACGGGGCAATATTGATCAGTCGGCCACGTACCAATAAGTCGCCCTGGGCGGCGGTGGCATAACCACTGAACAGGATGGTAAACAGCAGCGCGAGGGATTTGGCTTTCATTATCGAATTCTCCGTGAACTTGCCGTGCCTTACTGGCCGGCTCGGACGTAGATTAGGCGAAAGCGGCACCATTAAATTTGCGCTAGATCAGTAAATTGTCTGATTGCCTCCCCAAGAAAATGAGGAAATCCATTTTCCCATTTAAAAACAACATCTTAGTGAAATTTCGATTGCCCGATCACCCCCGGAGACAGTATCCTACTGTTTTGATCGACTATTCGCCGCACCCATGTCCATCGTCATCAAGACTTCTGAAGATATCGAAAAGATGCGCATCGCCGGCCGCCTGGCCGCCGAAGTGCTCGACTACATCACCCCGCACGTCAAGGTGGGCGTGACCACCGCCGAATTGAACCGGCTGTGCCATGACTATATGGTCAATGTGCAAGGCACCATTCCGGCGCCGCTCAACTACTGCCCGCCCGGCTACACCCCCTACCCGGCTTCGATCTGTACCTCGGTCAATCAGGTGATTTGCCACGGTATTCCCAATGACAAGCCCTTGAAGAAGGGCGATGTGGTCAATATCGATGTCACCGTGATCAAGGATGGCTATCACGGCGACAATAGCCGCATGTATATGGTTGGCGAAGTGGCATCCCACGCCAAGCGGCTGGCACAGGTCACTTATGAATGCATGTGGCTGGGTATCGAGATGGTCAAACCCGGTGCACGGCTTGGCGATATCGGCGCGGTGATCCAGCGCCATGCCGAGAAGCACGGCTACTCGGTAGTGCGCGAATTCTGCGGCCACGGCATCGGCAAGAAATTTCACGAAGAGCCGCAGATCCTGCATTACGGCAAACCGGGTACCGGGCTGGAATTGAAGGCCGGCATGATCTTTACCATCGAGCCGATGATCAATGCCGGCAAGAAGGATATCCACTGCATGCCGGACGGCTGGACCATCGTCACCAAGGATCGCTCGCTGTCGGCGCAGTGGGAACACACCATCCTGGTGACCGACACCGGCTATGAGGTGCTGACCCAGTCGGAAGGCACCCCGGCCAAGCCGGCCTTGCTGCAAGCAGCCGCCTGATTACTTGCGGGTGGGCAGCGTGTTAAGGCAGATAGATCTGCATGACGAGGGCGAAGCGCGCAGCTTGCTGGCCTTGCAGCGCGCCGCCTATGCCCAGGAAGCGGCCCTGATCAACTACCCTGATTTGCCGCCACTGCGCGAAACGCTGGAGCAACTGATGGCTTGCGGCGAAACGGTGCTGGGCTGGTGCGCAGACGGGCAATGGCTGGGTGCGATTGGATTTCTTGACGGCGATGCCGGCGTGGAGATCTGCCGCTTGGTAGTGGCCCCGGCCGCGCAACGCCAAGGCATTGCCCGGCAATTGCTGGCGGCGGTATGCACACAAGCCGCCGGGCGCCCGGTACAAGTAGGCACGGCAGCAGCCAATACCCCGGCTGTAGCGCTCTACCAGGCCATGGGCTTTGCCATCAGCCGGCGCTTTGCCACGCCGGATGGCCTTGCCCTGCTGACCTTGACGCGCCACTAGGCTCTGTTGACGCTTTGTCGCCGGTCGCGCCGGGTCGAGTTTTGCGGCAAAGCAAGGTGGAATGAGCGGCGCATGGCGGGCCATGTCAGCGAATGACAACGCAGCCTTGCCGCAAATATCGACCCGGCCCTGTGGGTTTCGTCTGAAAACCGCCGAGTGCAAGGCTCGCGCGCCGCGTAGTCATCTACGTCAGCGTGCGACAACGCGGCAAACGGCGGTTTTCCGACGAAACGCGATCCGCCGACAAAATGTCAACAGAGCCTAGGGCGGCGGCCGATTTGGCGATCGGCCAAGGGACTGCCATATTGGTGTCTGCGCAAACCGCGTTTTGCGCGCCCGAACCGGCAGCAAAGCCAGCGCTGCCGCCAGCCAATCCAGCCAGAGCCCGCCGCCCATGTCCGCTCGCACACTGATTTTCAGCCTGGCCATATTGGCCACCCTGCACGCCTTCAGCCACGCGGCAGAAACCAGCAAGGCGGTGATCGTGGCGCCCAGCTTTGCAGCCGTCACCGGCGTGCCGCCCGATGCCTTGATTTCCTCGGCCAATATCCCGCTCAATGATCTGAGCGGCCCGACCTCGCTGGCGATTACGGGCGGCGAGTATTTCCTCAATGGCCGCGGGCCGTTTACCCGCAAGCTGACCGTGGTGCGCGGCGACAAGATCCGCCTGCGGGTCAAGGCGCCTTCCAGCTACGCCGCAACATCCAGTTGTACCCTGTTTTTGGGGCCGCGCAGCT
>NZ_JAYRLZ010000055.1:8554-19206 GCF_041904975.1 Chitinimonas sp.
CAAGGTGTTTTCCGGCAGCACGCAGAATGTGGTGGTGGACCCATCCGGCCTGATCCGCATTACCGGCACGCCATCGGCACCATTGCAACTGCAGGTGGACGCCCCGCCCAAGGCGGTGATCGAGCTGCCCTACAATGTGCCCATCCCCATCTCGGTGACGCTGGATGGCCATGTGGTGACCTTTCGCTCGATCAGCAAGGACGAAACCGGCCGTCTGATCGTGCGCAGCGCCCTGTTCGGCTCGCGCCTAGCCTATTTCAGCGGGCGTTTCCAGATCGATGCCTTGAAGGTCGATACCATCTTCCCGGTAAACGACGACGACAAGCCGGCCCTGTTGCGTACTACCACGCCCGGCTCGTCCTTCGTCTACAGCCGTAACGATGGTTTCCGCCGCTACTTCCTTGGCGCCGGCAAGGCGCAGCTGGAATCCAATAGCGGCGATGTGAAGGTGCCACTGTTCGGTGGCGAAACGGTGATTGTCGCGCCCGATGGCAATATCGACAGCATCCTGGTCGGCTCGCCCGATGCCACGCAAGGCGTGCCGGGCGACCCATTGGCGATCAACAATCTCGACAGCAATACCGTGGTGCCCAAGCTCAGCGGCACCCTGCCCCGCCTTGGCGACAGCAAGGGCCTTCTGGATGTGGTGAAGACCGGCCTGGATGCGCGCTTCTCCACAACCGGCAGCATCAGCTACGACGACAGCACCGGCGTGGTGTCGTATACCGCTGGCGGCAAGACACGCCGCTTTCTGCCGGTCGGCCAGCCGTCGATTCCATTCGGCAATTTTCCCCGCGCTGACAGCGGCAGCTGCACCAGCAGTTCGGGCAGCCAAACATCCGGCTCCTTCTGCCTGGCAGCCAGTGGCATCAACCAGACCATGTCCACCTCGCTGGCCTACTTTGCCGACCTCGACAGTGCCGTGAAGGCGCTGGATGCCAAGGGCAAGGTGGTGCTGCAAAGCAATGGCGTGATCAAGGTGACGCTGGCCGGCAGCGACTACTACACCAGCGCGGGCGGCGCGGTGACAGCCGGAACCGCCAGCAATGCCACGCCCACCTTCCTGACCGATATCAGTGGCTATATCGGCTTCAAGGACCGGACCGCATCGACACAAATCCTCTACCCGGTGTTTGCCGACGACGATACCGTCTCCAGTGTGGTGCAATCGGTCGATGCCGCCGGCACTTACACCAACAATGGCGACGGCAGCGCGCAAGCCACCATTTCCGGCCAGAAGCTGACCCTTACCCCGGTGTACAACCTGATCAGCGCGCCGGCGGCCCACGCCAATGATCTGTACTGGCAAGACGGCGCCAACTTCTATATCCGCTATTCGGACGACACCGCGCAGCAGTTCTCGATCAAGTGACGCTGCCTAGCAAGCGACGAATCGACGGAGCGACTTGAGCCACGATGGCGACGTCGATCATTGCCACACTGTCGATCTGCGGCGCAAGAGCCCTGCGTTTTCCTGGCTCGACATTATCGCGGGCATGGTCGGCGCCAAGTCACTGATGATTCAGTGGTCATCGCCAACATGCCCAAGTTGCCGCAAGGCCACGCGCAGCCACGATGAATCGCCCTGCAGCCGCGTCCGGGCCTACAATGGCCCACTCCCGCTCCACCTCGCACTAGCCATCTATGAATGCTCCCCAGCCCATCTCCGAACTGCGCCGCCAGCTGCAAACCGCCCGCGCGGCGCTGCATGATGGCTATCACGATCCGGAACAGGCGTTGCAACTCTTGGAACAGGAGGCCAGCCTGGTCGATGCCTTCCTGGCCGAGCGCTGGGCCAACCTCACCGTGGACCCGCGTACCGCACTGATTGCGGTGGGCGGCTATGGCCGGGGCCAGCTGTTTCCGGGGTCCGATATCGACCTGTTGATCCTGCTGCCGGAGGAGCGGCCTGCCACCACCCTGGCCGCCATCGAACAGTTTGTCGGCATGCTGTGGGACCTTGGCCTGGAAGTGGGCCATAGCGTGCGCAGCCAGTCCGACTGCCTGGAAGAGGCGGCACGCGATATCACGGTGCAGACCACCCTGCTGGAAACCCGTTTGCTGGCTGGCAGCAGTGCTGCCTTTGCCGCGCTGAACCAGGCCATGCAGCAGGCACTGGACCCGCGCGCATTTTTCGAGGCCAAGCTCCTCGAGCAGCAGCAACGCCATGAGCGCCACCAAGGCTCGGTCAACAAGCTAGAACCCAATGTCAAGGAAGCGCCGGGCGGGCTGCGCGATCTGCATCTGATCCTGTGGCTGGCGCGTGCCTGCAAGGCGGGCCACGACTGGGACAGCCTGCATCGCGCCGGCATGCTGACCGGCCAGGAATTGCGCAAGCTCAAGCGCGCCGAGAAGATGCTGTGCTCGTTCCGCATTGCGCTGCATCTCACCGCCGGGCGGCGCGAAGACCGTATCCTGTTCGATTACCAGAACGCGCTGGCGCAGCGCTTTGGCTATAGCGAAACCAGCGCCAGCCGTGCCAGCGAACAATTGATGGCGGTGTACTACCTGTCGGCACGCATCGTCGCCCAGTTGCAACCCTTGCTGGTACAGGCCTTCCGGCGCAAGCTGTATGGCAAGAAGCAGCTAGATATCCGCCAGCTCAATGAGCGCTTTGTCGCGCGCGGTCCCTTGCTGGAAATTGCCGAGCCCGATGTGTACGAGGCGCAACCCTCAGCCATCCTCGAAACGTTTTTGCTGCTGCAGCAGCATAGCGAGCTGACCGGCATTGGCGCCGACACCCTGCGCGCACTGTGGCATGCGCGCCCGCGCATCAATGCCGCCTTCCGGCGCGATCCGGTCAACCAGGCGCTGTTCATGCAGATCGTCCGCCAACCCTGGGGCACCACCCGGGTGATGCGGCGCATGAATCAATACGGCGTGCTTGGCCGCTATATCCCGGCCTTTGGCAAGATCGTCGGTCGCATGCAGCACGACCTGTTCCATGTGTACACGGTGGACGAACATATCCTGATGGTGCTGCGCAATCTGCGCCGCTTTGCCACGCCGGCCTTTAACCATGAATACCCGTTCTGCTCACAGCTGATCGAAACGTTCGAGCGCAGTGAGGTGCTGTATCTGGCGGCACTATTCCACGATATCGGCAAGGGCCGAGGCGGCGACCATTCGCAACTGGGTAAAGTCGATGCCCGCGACTTCTGCGTGACCCACGGTCTGGCCAAGGACGACACCGAGCTGGTGGCCTGGCTGGTGGAGCACCATCTGACCATGTCCCATGTCGCGCAAAAGCAGGATGTGTACGACCCGGACACGGTGGCCGCCTTTGCCCAGCTGGTGCGCGATCAGCGCCACCTGACGGCGCTTTATCTGCTGACGGTAGCCGATATCCGCGGTACCAGTCCCAAGGTGTGGAATGCCTGGAAGGCCAAGCTGCTGGAAGACCTGTTCCATGCCACCCGCCGCTATCTGGCCGGTGAAACGCTCAATACCATGGATGCATTGGGCTTGCGGCGCGAAGAGGCCATGACGCTGATGCGCCGTTATGGCCTGCGCGATGACGCCCACCTTGGCCTATGGAAAACGCTCGATGCGGTGTACTTCCTGCGCCATGACGCCTCCGAGATCGCCTGGCATGCGCGTATCCTGCATAGCCGCTACCAGGAACAGGACATCAAGGTGCGGGCCCGGCTATCAGACTCCGGCGAGGGCTTGCAGGTGCTGGTGTACTGCGCGGACCGGCCCGACCTGTTTGCCCGCATCTGCGCATTTTTCGAGCGGGCCGGCTACAGCATTTTCGATGCCAAGATCTACACCACCTTGCAGGGCTATGCGCTCGACAGCTTCTATGTTTACAACGCCGATGAGCGCGATACCGAGTATCGCGACCTGATCGGCTATATCGAATACGAGCTGGCACAGCAGCTGGCCAGCGATGCGCCACTGCCGCCACCACTGTCCGGCCGGCTGAGCCGGGCACTGCGCCACTTCCGCCTGCCGCCACAGGTCTTGATCCGGCCGGACGACAAGCAAAAACTGCATATCCTGTCCCTGGTGGCCGGCGACAGGCCGGGCCTGCTGTCGCGGATTGCCCGGGTTTTATCAGCCCATGGCGTAGCCATACATTCAGCCAAGATCATGACCTTGGGCGAGCGCGCCGAAGACACTTTCACCATTTCAGGTGCGGCGCTGAGCGAGCCCAAATCGCTGGTACGGCTCGAAGCCGATCTATTGGAGACGCTGCGAATCTAAAGCGGCGTAGCCGGCCTATGCCTCGCCCAGCAGGCTGACCGCAGCAAAGGTGGCGATACCGATGGCGACGGCCACCAGCAGCAAGACGATCAGCAGACGGCCAAGGCGCGGATAGTCGTCGGTATCGGCCTGCTGATAACGTTCGGGGTCGGACATTGGCGGCATTTCTTGGTCTGGATAAGTGTCACGAACAGGAAGTTGCGAGCTCAAACAACAAAACGGCCCGAAACGGGCCGTTTTGCTGAACGCAATGCCGATCAAGCCGGTTGCAGGGTTTGCAGCAGCTGGGCAAATACACGCGGCGTACCCGCGACCACATTGCCACTTTCCATAAAGCCAGCCTCGCCGCGCAGATCGGTAATCAGGCCGCCCGCTTCCAGCACCAGGAGGCTGCCGGCGGCGATATCCCACGGCGCCAGGCCCAGCTCGAAAAAGCCGTCAAACCGGCCGCAGGCGATATAGGCCAGATCCAGCGCGGCAGCGCCAGGGCGACGCACGCCGGCGCTCTTTTGCACCACGCTCTTGAGCATGTCGAGGTATTGGTCCAGCTTGTCGAAATTGCTGTAGGGGAAGCCGGTACAGATCAGGCCATCGACCATTTCGCGGGTTTTCGACACGCGAATGCGTCGCTCATTAAGGAAGGCACCGGCGCCGCGACTGGCAGTGAACAGATCATTGCGGCAAGGATCGTATACCACCGCCTGCTGGATCTGGCCACGATGCTCCAGCGCGATGGAAATGCAATATTGCGGAAAGCCATGCAGGAAATTGGTGGTGCCATCAAGCGGATCGATGATCCAGGTGTAGTCGCCATTACCTTTGGCGCCGCCCTCTTCCGCTAGAATCGCGTGGCTGGGGTAGGCTTCCAGCAAGGTCTGCACGATGGCCGCTTCGGCGGCGCGATCCACCTCGGTGACAAAGCTGTTATGGTCCTTGCGCTCGACGCGCAACACATCGAGATTATTCGATGCGCGCTGGATCACACTGGCGGCACGGCGGGCCGCCTTGACGGCGGTATTGAGCATCGGGTGCATGGCATTTCCTCGGCAACATTTCGGCTTCCCACCGGACAACAATAGTCGAACCAGCCAAGGCGCGTTGGCAGGCACACGATGCGGCAGGAAGCAAAGATCAATGAAAACGGCGCCGAATGGTTCGACGCCGTTGATTTTCAGGGCATTTTACGCGAAATCGCTTTATGACGAAACTTCAATTCGAGCTGCTCGACCGTATTCGCGTCGTGCTATCGCACACCTCCCACCCCGGCAATATCGGCTCGGTAGCACGCGCCATGAAAACCATGGGATTGCGCCGCCTCTATCTGGTCAACCCCAAGCACTTTCCGCACGACGAGGCGGTAGCGCTGGCTTCGCGCGCCGACGACATTCTCGAGCAAGCCGTCGTGGTCAGCAGCCTGGAAGAGGCGCTGGCCGGCTGCACGCAAACGGTGGCAACCTGCCCGCGCGTGCATGAACTGAGCGTGCCGCGCCACAATCCGCGCCAGATTGCACCCATCCTGCTGGAGCGCGCTGCCGCCGGCGAAGAAGTAGCGCTGGTGTTCGGCACCGAAATGTCCGGCCTCAGCAATGAGGAAGTGCGCATGTGCAACCGGCTGGTGACCATTCCCACCAATCCGGACTACTCCTCGTTGAACCTGGCGCAGGCGGTGCAGATTCTTGCCTATGAATTGCGCTGCGTGATCGACGACGATATCAGCCATCTTGAGGAAACGCCGCAACTGGCCAGCCACGACGATATCGAGCGCTTTTACGCCCACCTGCAGCAAACCCTGATCGACCTGAGCTTTCTCAACCCCGACAACCCGAAACGCCTGATGCCGCGCCTGCGCCGCATGTTCGGCCGTATCCAGCTGGAAAAGCTGGAGGTGGATATTCTGCGCGGCATGCTGCGCGCTGCCCAGGAAGGCGCCGCGCCGAAGCAATGAAACCCGGCCCACGAAGGCGCGGGGCCCAATCGAAAAAAAGCCCGCGCCGGCATGGCGCGGGGTCCAATCGAAAAAAGCCCGCGCCCGGCGGGCGCAGGCAAAGCCAACAATCAGATTGCGATTACTTGACCGACACCGCAGCCCACGCCGCCAGCACCGTGTTGTACTGGCTGGAGGTCTTGCCATACAGATCGCTGGCGGCATTGAGGGTAGCCGTACGGGCGCCGCTGTAGTTGGTGTTGGAGGTCATATAAGTGGTAAGCGCGCGGTACCAGATCTTGCTGGCTGCCGTGCGGCCGATACCGCTGATGGCGGTATTGCCGTTGCACACCAGCGAGGCCGGGGTCAGATTGAAGCTGGTGCCGCTGCCAAAACCGGCCGGCACCACCGCCCCTTCCGCCAAGAGGTAGTAGAAATGGTTGGCCACCCCGGATGAATAGTGCACATTCAGATTGCCGATGGTGCTGGTGTAGCAATCCGGGCTGCGGCCATCGAGGCTGGGCTTGAACATATAGCGCAGCGCCTTGGTGCCACTGGGGTTGGACAGGTAGATGCGCTCGCCAATCAGGTAGTTGCCCGGCTCTTTGGGGTTGTTGGCATAGAACTCCACCATGGTGCCCATGATGTCCGAGGTGCCTTCATTGAGGCCGCCCGATTCGCCCGAGTAAGTCAGATTGGCGGTGCGGCTGGTGACGCCATGGCTCATTTCATGGCCGGCGACATCGATATTGACCAAGGGGCCGTAGGTCACGCCATCGCCATCGCCATAGGTCATGCAAAAGCAGCTATCGCTCCAGAAGGCGTTGACATACTTCGAACCGTAGTGCGCACGCGAATAGCCACCCTTGCCATCATTGGCAATGCCGTTGCGGCCATGCACGTTCTTGTAGTAATCCCAGGTCAGATTCTGGCCGTACTGGACATCGGCACCGGCTGACTGGACATTGCTATTGCTGCCATTGCCCCAGATATTGTCCGAGTCGGTAAACAAGCTGCCGTTGCCGCTGGTCTTGTTGGCCATATTGTTCACATAGTGATTGCCGCGACCCGGATCGCGCAATGCATAGCCGCCTGCCTGGCTATCGGTGGTCAGGGTAATCGCGCCACCATAAATCGTGTTGCCGGTGCCCTGCGAGGCGGCGGTCTCGATATCGTCCCAGCGATCCAGCAGCTGCGCAGTATTGGCGTCGATGATGAAGTGCGACTCGCTCGGTGTGCCATCGTACAGATCGCCAGTCACCTTCACGTCGTAGGCCATTTGCGGCTTGTCGCTGCGGGCATAGACCACCAGCTCGGCCTTGGACTGGCCATTGCGGGCGCCACGAAACTGCATTTCGGCAAGGCCGACCGCCATGAATTCATCGAGCCAGGCGCGCGTATCAAGCTGCATGCCGGTTTGCTGGGTCAGGGAATGCGCCATCAGCTGTTTGCCCTGGTCCTTCATATGCACCACGACATCACCACCGATAACGCGCAGACCCTTGTATTGCCGGTCAAAGCGCACATGCTCGCTGCCGTCGGCATCGAGCACCACATCGCGGGCGGTCCATTGCTCGCCACCGGCCGCCAGCGCCGAGACACCATTGCCCTGCAGCAGGGTCAAGGCGCGCTGCACCGCCGGGTGATCGGTATTGGCGGCGACTGCACTTGCATTGATGCCAAACACGGTTGCGACCACAACTGCCAAAGTTGCTTGCTTGAACTTCATGCTTCGTAACTCCCTTGTGGAAAGAATCAAAGCGCAACGGGTGGGCGGTTGGACTACGCGCGGCAGGTCTTGCCGATCGTTACCCGCCCATCACACGCCGGCCGTCGTCGATGACGACGCCTTTATCGTGTAACCAGCAGGCGGGCAGAAACAAGGAGAACCAACAAGAAAATAAAGGGAAAACCCTTATAACAACTGCTATGTTTTTACTAGGGATTTCCCCTACACGCAGCACCAGCGCGGCCGGCAAGAAATTTAGGAATTCCTAATCAACTGAAATTTTTCAATAGTGAGAATTTACTGATTTGTTGCGAATTACTTACAGTTCTGAGCGGACAGCGCGCAGTGCCGCAACCGCCCCAGGAAAAACGCGGCGGCGCAGCAAAGCAGCCGAGCCCACGCCCCATGCCATCAATCCACACCGATTCCGACCCGCCATGCAGATCTTTGCCCTGCCCAGCCAGCCTGCCCCCATTCCCCGCGGCGTACCGCTACTGCCGTATGAAGCCCCGCAACTCGGCCGCAATATCTGGCTGAATGAGGCCATCCTGCCCGATCCGCAACAAGTGGCTGAGCGCTGCCTGGCGCAGCAGAATTGGCTTTATGGTTTTCCGCAGCGGCAGGAGCGCTGGCCGGGCATGCGCTTTCACGGGGCGCTGGAGCCCGCCGAGCTCGCCAGCGTCGAAGCCTGGGTGAAAGAAGTCACCGGCGCCCGGCGCTTGTGGGTAGCGCAGGCGCCCGATGGCGCACAACTGGATTTCAACGTCGCCCAGTTGGTCGGCCAGCACGAGAGTGGCCCGAGGCCGCATACCGATAGCCTGGCGCTGTGCCGCTATGCAGCGGTGATCTATCTGAACCGCCATGCCGACCCCGATGCCGGAACCAGCTTCTACCGCTTGCGCTATCCCAATGGCGCCATTGGCGGCAATCTATGCCGCGCGCCGCATCGCAATCTGGCAGAGGCACTCGGCGTGCGTGGCCTGCCCTTGCAGGCCTGGCATGAGGAAGCACGCGTAGCCAATCGCTTCAATCGCATGGTGCTGTATCAGGCGAATCGGGTACACAGCGCCACTCGCTATTTCGGTAGCGAGCTGCGTGACAAGCGGCTGACGGCGGTGTTTTTCTGGATGGCCCAATAGCCTTGCCCGGCGCGCAGGCGCACGGCGTCAACCGCCCGGCCGCACCTCGTACACCACCCGATAGCGACCGGCCGCCAGCATATCGTCGGCACTGCTGCCATAGCCGATCAGGAAACGCGTACCGACCAGCAGGCTCAGATCAGTACTGCTGAGAATATCGACCAGCAAGCTGCTGTCATTGCTGATGCTGACACCGGACAGGTATTCGCTGATCGGCCCGCCAATATAGGGCTGCCAGCCAGCGAGGCGGGTTTTCAGGAAAATCGCCGCCGGCAGGCTTTGGCGCAGGCCGTCCGGCACGATGGCGCCGACATAGACATTGCTGCTACCAGCCACCCGCGTCGCCAGTGCTGGTGAAGGCGCCAACTGCGCCGGCGCTGCGGCAATACTGGCGCTGAGGCCGACACTGGTCAGGCCACCGCGTTTGTCGGCCAGCACCATCAAGGGCGGCACCCATTCGAGTGCGATGGACTTGGACAGCGCTGGCTGCAGATCGAGAAAGCCGCGCACCGCGCCATTGACCACCAAGGGGTAGCGCGCATCGCTGGCGGCAATACCATTGCCCAATTGCCCGGAGCGATTGTCACCCCACATCAGCACGCTGCCATCGGCGCGCAATGCCGCCGTGGTGGCCGAGCCGGCCGAGATGGCGACAAAGCCGCTGCCGATTTTGCGCGGTGTCAGCAGCGGGTCATCGGTCTGGCCGGCCAGCGCGCCCCACTCATTGCTACCCCATCCCCACAGATTGCCCTCGGCATCAAGCGCCAGGCTGTGTACATTGCCTGCAGCAATGGCGGTATAGCGGCCACTGATCTGCACCGGGCTGGCGCGCGCGGTGGTGCTGCCATCGCCAAGCTGCCCGGCCCAATTGCTTCCCCAAGCCCACAGGCTGCCATCAGCCTTCAGGGCCAGGCTGTGCTCGAACCCGGCCGCAACCTTCACGAATGCGCCACCCACGCTCTGGAAGGCATTGCGGCTGGTCTGGCTGCCATCGCCCAGCTGCCCATTGCTGTTGGAGCCGCTGGCCAGCAGCGTGCCATCGGCCCGCAGTGCCAGGGTATGGGCGCTACCCGCCGCCATCGCGCTGATATTGTTCAGCAGCAGCTGCGGCGTTGCGGTGCCAGCCGGAAAACTGCCGCCCAGCTGGCCGCTATAGTTGTCGCCCCAGCCCCACAGGCTGCCATCCTGCTTCAGACCCAGGCTGAAATAGGCGCCAGCAGCAATGGCGCGATAGCCGCCACCAACCCGATTAGGCAAGGTGCGGCCGGTGCTGTAGCCACTGCCATCTCCCAGCTGGCCGGCATTGTTCTGCCCCCAGGCATACAGGCTGCCATCTCGCTTGAGCGCCAGGGCATGCCCATAGCCACCGACCACATCGGCGTAGTCGCTGCCGACCAGCACCGGCGCATGGCGTTGCGCCGCTGCCCCATCGCCCAGCTGCCCGCTACGATTGTCGCCCCAGGCCATCAGCACGCCATCGGCGCTCAGCGCCAAGGCATGGTAGCCACGCGCGGCAATGGCGACATAGCCATCGCCCACCTTCAGCGGCTCGGCACGGCTGAGCGTATCGCCGCTGCCCAGCTGGCCGTATTCATTGCTACCCCAGGCCCACAGGCTGCCATCCTCGCGTAGCGCCAAGGTGGAATAGGTG
>NZ_JAYRLZ010000056.1:0-19186 GCF_041904975.1 Chitinimonas sp.
CAGCTACCGGCTGGCGCGCCAGGTAGCGGTGGATGTAGCCGGCTACGGCCGCATGCATGGCGATATCGCCTGGGGCGGGAACTGGTTCTTTCTGGTCAGCGATCACGGACAGCATCTGCAGGCTAATCAAATACCCCGGCTGACCGACTGCGCGGTGAAGATACGCGAGGCCTTGCAGCGGCAAGGTATTTGCGGTGCCGCTGGCGCCGAAATCGACCATGTCGAGCTATTTGGCCCGAGCGAGATTGCCGACGCCCGCAACTTCGTACTGTGCCCTGGTCTCGCTTACGATCGCTCGCCCTGTGGCACCGGTACCAGCGCCAAGATCGCCTGTCTTGCGGCCGATGGCCTGCTGCCGCCGGGACAGATCTGGCGCCAGGAAAGCATTATCGGCAGCGTATTCGAAGCGAGCTGGCAAGAGATCGGGGCGCAGATCGTGCCGTCGATCAGCGGCAGCGCCCATATCTGCGCCAAAGCCGAATTGTTGATCGACAGCAGCGATCCGTTCGCCTGGGGCATCCGCAGCGCAAACCCGGCTCCGGCGGTATGAAGCCGGAAGTGTTGATCATCGGCGCCGGCATTGTCGGTGCCGCCCTGGCCGAGTGCTGCGCCCGCCACGGGCTGCGCACCCTGGTGCTGGACAGCGGCCTGCCCGGCGCCGGCACTACCGCGGCCGGCATGGGCCATCTGGTCACACTGGACGGCAGCGCAGCCGAGCTGGCGCTGAGCAGCCGTGGTCTGCGCCTATGGCAGGCACGCCGTGCCGATTTGCCGGCGGCTGCGGCCTATTCAGCCTGCGGCACCCTGTGGCTGGCGCGCGATGAGGCCGAAATGCACGAGGCCGAGCGCAAGCACGCCATCCTGCAAGCCTCCACACCGGCCCGGCTGCTGAACCGCAGCGCCCTGTATGCCGCCGAGCCGAATCTGGCCGGCGGCCTGCAAGGCGGCCTGCTGCTGCCGGACGAGGCGGTCATCTATCCGCCGGCCGCCTGCCATTGGCTGCTGGAACAAGCGCAGAGCCTGGGCGCCGGTCTGATCAGCCATTGCCCGGTGGCGGCGGTGGAAGACGGCAGCGTCGTGCTCGGCAATGGCCATCGCATCCGCGCGGATCGCGTGGTGCTGGCAGCGGGCTGCCAATCGCGCAACTTGTTGCCCGAACTACCGCTGCTGCCACGCAAGGGGCAGCTGGTGATCACCGAGCGCTATGCCGGCCTGGTGCGGCACCAGCTGGTGGAGCTGGGCTATCTGCAATCGGCCCATGGTGACGGCGACAGCGTCGCCTTTAATGTGCAGCCGCGCCCGACCGGGCAATTGCTGATCGGCTCCTCGCGCGAGTCGAGCGACAGCCTGGACCCGGAACTCAACTGGCCGCTGCTGCAGCGCATGCTGCGTCGGGCGTTTGACTACCTGCCTGCCTTGCAAGCCGTGCAGGCGATCCGCTGCTGGAGCGGTTTTCGCCCAGCCACGCCCGACAAGCAGCCGCTACTGGGCCGGGCGGTCGGCTACCAGAAGCTATGGCTGGCAACCGGCCACGAAGGCCTGGGCGTGACCACGGCGCTGGCCAGTGCCGAACTGCTCAGCGCCCTGATGCTCGACCAAGCGCCGGCCATCGACCCGGCACCATTCGATCCGGCCCGATTTAGCAGAGCAGCGGCGGCGATACCCTGCCTGCAGGAGGCCAATGCATGAGCACCACTGCACACGTTTGCATCACCATCGATGGCCAGCCGGTAACACTGGCTGCCACCAGCAGCCTGGCCAGTGCGCTGGGCAAGCTGGGCAGCCGCATCTCGGTCGGCGGCCAGCGGCGCGCACCGTTCTGCGGCATGGGGGTGTGCTTTGAATGCCGGGTCACGGTCAACGGCCAGGCGCATCAGCGCGCCTGCCAGATCCTGCCCGAGCCCGGCATGGAGGTGTGGCGTGAACGTTGAACAGCCGGTCGATATCGCCATTATCGGCGCCGGCCCGGCCGGCCTTGCCGCCATGCAGGCGGCACTGGCCGGTGGCGCCCGGGTAGCGCTGATCGACGACAACCCGCTGGCGGGCGGCCAGATCTGGCGCGGCGGTCAGCATCCCGATCCGCGCTATCGGGCGGCGCAAGCCTGCCTGGGCCACGAGCGGCTGCAGGTTTTTACTGGTTGCCGACTGGTGGCAGCACCCGCAGCCGGCACCTTGCTGCTGGAGGAGCGTGAGCACAGCCGGCTGCTACGCTACCTGCGCCTGATCATTGCCAGCGGCGCTCGCGAGCGCCTGCTGCCCTTTCCGGGCTGGACCTTGCCCGGCGTGACCGGCGCCGGCGCCCTGCAGGCGATGGTGAAACAGGGTTTGGATGTGCGTAGTCAGCGGGTCGTGCTGGCCGGCAGCGGCCCCTTGCTGCTGGCAGCGGCCGACACCCTGCTCGACGCAGGCGCCGATCTGCGCTGGATCGCCGAGCAGGCCAGCTGGCGCGATCTGGCCGCATTTGCCCTCGGCCTGCATCGCTATCCCGGCAAACTGTTGCAGGCAGCAGGACTACGCTGGCGCTTGCGGCAGGTGCCGTATCGCAGCGGCAGCCATGTGGCGGCGGCCCTGGGCCGCGATAGCCTGCGTGCAGTGCGTATTCAAGCGCCCGGCCGCAGCATCAAGATCGAATGCGACTGGCTGGGCGTGGGCTATGGTCTGCTGCCCAATACCGAGCTGGCATCGACCCTGGGCTGCACCATACGCGACGGCGCCGTGCAGGTGGATGCGCTGCAGCGCAGCTCAATCGCCAATGTGTATGCCGCCGGAGAAGCCACCGGCATCGGCGGCGTCGACAAAGCCTGGCTGGAGGGCCGCCTTGCCGGCCTGCATGCCACCGATCAGCACCGCGAGCTTGCCGCCTTGCAGCGCCAACTTGGCCATGCCCAGCGCTATGCCGGTCATTTGGCGCAACACTTCACGCTATCGCCCGCTATCAAGCAACTGGCCGAGCCCGACACCGTGGTGTGCCGCTGCGAGGACGTCAGCTATCGCCAGCTTGCCGCCATGGGCAGCTGGCGCGAGGCCAAGCTGCAAACCCGCTGCGGCATGGGCCCCTGCCAGGGCCGCATCTGCGGCGCTGCCTGCCAGAGTCTGTTCGGCTGGTCCCATGTCGGCAGCCGGCCACCCCTGCAGCCCGCCCGCCTTGGCACCCTGGCGCTGACTGAAATCCCCCAAGCAAAGGAAACACCATGTCTGTGAAATTCGAAGGCGTGATGCCCGCCATCACCACCCCGTTCAATGCCGATCTGAGCATCGACCATGGCGCCGCAGCGGCCAATGTGCGCTGGCTGGTGGAGGCTGGCTGCACCGGCATCGTGCCCTGCGGCTCGCTCGGTGAAGGCGCCACCCTGGATTTTGACGAAAAGGTCGCCCTGATCGAGACCTGCGCCAAGGCGGTGGATGTGCCGGTGATCCCCGGCATTGCCGCCCTGTCCACCCGCGAGGCGGTCAACTTGGCAAAGGCGGCCAAGACGCATGGCGCACGCGGCCTGATGGTACTGCCACCCTATGTGTACTCGACTGACTGGCGCGAAATGAAGGCGCATGTGGCCGCTGTCATCAGCGCGACCGATTTGCCCTGCATTGTCTACAACAACCCGGTGGCCTATCGCACCGACTTCTCGCCAGCGCAAATCATCGAGCTGGCCGACCAGTTCGACAACATCAAGGCAGTGAAGGAATCCAGCACCGATGTGCGCCGCATCAGCGCGCTGCGTGCACTGGCGGGCGATCGCCTGGCGCTGGGCGTCGGCGTGGACGACTGTCTGGTGGAAGGCGTGGCCGCCGGTGCGCAATTCTGGATTGCCGGTCTGGTGGATGCACTACCGCATGAATCAGTATGCCTGTTTGAACTGGCGCGTGCCGGCCGCTGGCAAGAAGCTGCCGAACTCTATGCCTGGTTCCTGCCGCTGCTGAGGCTCGATACCGTGCCGAAGTTCGTGCAGCTGATCAAACTGGTGCAGGAAAAACTAGGGGTGGGCAATGCACGGGTGCGTCCGCCACGACTGGCCCTGCAAGGCAGCGAGCTGCTCGAAGCCGAGGCGATCATCGCCCACGCCTTGGCCACTCGCCCAACGCTGAACCACTAAGGAAGCGCTGAATGAATCGAGTTTTCAACCAGCATCGCCGGTCCCGGGAAACCCGGTACTTTAGCGGCAGAAGGTAAGTTGTTGATTCCTTACTGCTCTATTCCGCCCCCGCCACCGCGGGGGAACCGCGCTGTCGGCGCGTAAGTGGATTTGTTCAGCGTTTCACTAACAGCCAAGGAAGTTTTGGACAAAGTGTTCAACATGCAGCAGACACGGTCACCAGCCCCTGCAGAACAGCGGCACTGTGCTTGCACGTCTTGTCGATTTGCTCAGAGCTTCCCTCGCTATCCGTTTAATGATCTTGTTTGATAAGGAATCCCCATGTTGCTCGGACTCTCCCTGATCGGCTATGCCTGCGCCAGTGAACAGACTGCCGGCTTTTACGGCGTCGACCCCAGCAATGGCGAAGCACTGGCGCCGCGCTATCACAGCGCCAGCCCGGCCGAACTGGACAGGGCCGCCAGCCTGGCCAGCGCCGCCGCCCGACCCTATGCAGCACTGGGCGGCCGGGTGCATGGCGCCTTTTTGCGCGGCATTGCCGAGCGGCTGGAATCTCTGGCCGCCCCCCTGGTCGAGCGGATACCGCGCGAAACCGCCTTGCCGGAAGCACGGGTACGCAGCGAGCTGGCCCGTACCTGCGCCCAGCTGCGCCTGCTGGCCACTGAGGCGGAAGCCGGCCACTGGGTCGACGCCCGCATCGAGCGAGCCGACCCGATCCGCAAACCCTTGCCGCGCCCCGATACCCGCTCCATGCTGCAGCCGCTGGGGCCAGTCGCGATTTTTGCCGCCAGCAATTTCCCGCTGGCGTTTTCGGTGGCCGGTGGCGACTGTGCCGCCGCGCTGGCGGCCGGCTGCCCGGTGATCGTCAAGGCGCACTCTGCCCACCCCGGCACGTCCGAACTGGTCGGCCGGGCCATAGTCGATGCCGCGCTGGCGCTTGATCTGCCCGAAGGGGTGTTTTCGCTACTGTTTGACGACGGTATCGAGTTGGGGCGGCAGCTGGTCCAGCATCCGGCCATCGAGGCCGTCGGTTTTACCGGCTCGCAGCGCGCAGGTCGCGCCCTGATGGATCTCGCCGCCGCCCGGCCAAGGCCGATTCCGGTATTTGCCGAGATGGGCAGCAGCAATCCGGTGATCCTGTTGCCGCAAGCGCTGGCCAGCGATGCCGAGGCCATTGCCGATGCGCTGGCGTCTGCCATCGTGCAGGGCAATGGCCAATTCTGTACCAAGCCCGGCTTGATCATTGCCATGGGCTCGGTCGGCTTTGAGCGACTGCGCCAACGCCTGATCGACCGACTGGCATCTGTCGCACCTGCCGCCATGCTGAGCGCCGGGCTGGCTGCAACATATCGCGATGGTCTGGACAGCCGCGCCGCACAAACCGGCGTAAACCGCCTGCTCGCCGACCACGGTGGCACGCATGCGGTGAGCGCACAGTTGCTGGAAGTGGATGCAGCCACCCTCCTGGCCCAGCCGGCGCTGGCCGATGAGTTGTTTGGCCCGGTCAGCCTGCTGGTGCGCTGCCGCGATCGCGTCGAGGTATTGCAATTGCTGGACAGCCTGGGCGGCCAGCTGACTGCCACCGTCCATGCCGACCCGAGCGAAATGGCCTATTGGCCGGAACTGCCCGATGCAATGGCGCGCAAGGCTGGCCGCTTGCTATTCGGCGGCGTGCCGACCGGCGTGGAAGTGGGCCTTGCCATGGTGCATGGCGGCCCCTACCCCGCTGCATCCGACAGCCGCAGCACCTCGGTCGGCACGGCGGCCATGCTGCGCTTTGCCCGGCCGGTGTGTTACCAGAACTGGCCGGACAAACTGCTGCCAGCCGCCTTGCAAGATGGCAATCCGCTGGGCCTGCGCCGGCTGGAAGCGGGCCATGGTGCGACGGGGCCGCAAGCGAACAACAGCATGCAGCTGCACTTTCACGCGGCAACCTGAAAAGCTGTTCGCAAAATGAGCAAGGGGCCGTCAGCCGCGGGGAACCGCGCCTGTGGTGCGTACGCGGCTTTGTCCAGCGCCTCTTGCGCCGGCGGCATGGCAAACCGGTCTGACACTATCGCAGACACGACTTGCTGTATCTGCACGGCACACGATGACTGGCCTACCATGGCGCTTGCCGTAACATTGTCCGCAAACCCGATAACTACCCGAGTGATGTCAAGATGAATGCGCCCCAGCACACCGCCGTTTCCCGTCTCGCCGCCCTGCGCCAGGCCATGAGCACGCAGGGCCTCAGCGCCTGTCTGATTCCGTCGGCCGACCCGCATCTATCGGAATATCTGCCACGACGCTGGCAAGGCCGACGCTGGCTGAGCGGCTTTCATGGCTCGGTCGGTACCCTGGTGGTGACCGCCGACTTTGCCGGCCTGTGGGTAGACAGCCGCTACTGGACCCAGGCCGAAACCGAGCTGGCTGGCTCGGGCATCCAGTTGATGAAGATTGCCGTGGCCAGCGATCCGGCCCATGTTGGCTGGCTGGCAGAAAACCTGCCCGCAGGCGCCGTACTGGGCGTGGATGGCAGCACCCTTGGCCTGCTGGCCGGCCGCAGCCTGAGTGCGGCGCTGAGCGCAAAGGGCATCAGCCTGCGTACCGATATCGACCTGCTCGAGGCGATCTGGGCCGATCGCCCTGGCCTGCCATCGGAGGCGGTATACGAGCATCTGCCACCGCATGCAACGGTATCGCGCACCAGCAAACTGGCCGCCCTGCGCAGCGAAATGAGCCGCCTTGGCGCCGATGTACACCTGATTTCCACCACTGACGATATCGGCTGGTTGCTGAACCTGCGCGGCGCCGATGTCAGCCATAACCCGGTTTTCCTGGCCCATGCACTGCTCACTGCGCACTCGGTCACCCTGTTTGTCGCCCACGGCAAAGTGGCGCCTGCGCTGGCCGCATCCCTTGCAGCGGACGGCGTACAGCTGGCCGACTATGCCGCAGCGAAATCGGCACTGGCAGGCTTGCCCGCCAATAGCCGCCTGCTGATCGACCCGCGCCGGGTAACGCTGGGCCTGGTGGAAGCGGTGCCGGCCGAGGTCCGGCTGATCGAAGCGATCAATCCGACCACCTTTGCCAAATCGCGCAAGACAGCAGAAGAAGCCCGGCATATCCGCGCCACCATGGAGCAGGACGGCGTCGCATTGTGCGAATTTTTCAGCTGGCTGGAGCAGGCATTGGCCAGCGGCGAGCGGATTACCGAGCTGACCATCGATGAGCAGCTCACCGCCGCGCGCGCGCGCCGCCCCGGCTTTGTCAGCACCAGCTTTTCGACCATTGCCGGCTTCAACGGCAATGGCGCCATGCCGCATTACCGCGCAACTGAAGCCAGCCATGCGGTGATCGAAGGCGACGGCCTGCTCTTGATCGACTCGGGCGGCCAGTATCTGGGCGGCACCACCGACATCACCCGCGTCGTGGCGATCGGCAAGGTGTCGGCCGCGCAGCAGCGCGATTTCACCCTGGTGCTCAAGGGCATGATCCAGCTGTCGATGGCGCGCTTTCCGCGCGGTACGCGCAGCGTGCTGCTCGACAGTCTGGCGCGGGCGCCGATCTGGTCGGCCGGCATCGACTACGGCCACGGCACCGGGCATGGCGTCGGCTACTTCATGAATGTGCACGAAGGCCCGCAAAGCATTTCGCCTCATGCACCCAACGAGGCCTATACCGCCATGGAACCGGGCATGGTCACCTCGAACGAGCCAGGTATCTATCGCCCCGGCCAGTGGGGGGTACGCATCGAGAACCTGTTGCTGAATGTGCCAGCGGCCGCCAGCGAATTCGGCGAGTTCCTGCAATTCGAAACGCTGACCCTGTGCCCGATCGATCGTCGCTGCATCGATGTCGAGCTATTGCGCCAGGATGAGCGCGACTGGCTCAATGCCTACCATGGCGAAGTCGCACGCCGTCTTGCACCCTTGCTTGATGGCGCTGCCCTGGCGTGGCTGCACCGCAATACCGCAGCTATCTAGGCCGGCATGCAAAACGGGGATGGCATAAGCCATCCCCGTTTTCTTCGACTCTGGCCACTATGGCGGCCTTATTCACATTGTCCCGACTCACGCAGCCCGCGTCTTGACCGCTTGCATCGGCGCACTCAGAGCCTCGTAAGCGCGCTTGAGCTGGGCATCGAGTTCCACCGTCTGCTGGCGGATACCGGCCTCGATCTCGGTCAGCTCATTGATGCGATCTTCCAGCGTATCTGTGGCCTTGTGAATGCGCTTGACGCTTTCCAGGCGACGGCGCAACTGCATCTGATGCTCGCGCACCTGGGTTTCCATCGGTGCCATTACCGCCTTCAGCCAATTATCGACATCGCGGTTCGCCACCTCATAGACATACACGACACGGCTGGCGATGGTCTCGAAGAATTTCTTGGTCATGGCATTCTGCGAGGTGGTCAGAATGGCGCCCAGAGTATTGAAATGCTCATTGAAACTGCGCTCCAGCCGGGCAATTTCCTTGTGGTATTTCAAGGTGGAAAACGGCGGCGGCGCCACCGAGCCCAAGCCGTGCTCTTCGCTGAATTTCTTGTACATGCCGGCCATCATTGCCTGGATTTCAGCAACCTGTTCAGCCGACTTCGTGATATTGCCATTCACGTCTTTAAAGAACTTCTGCATGGCAGAGGTCAAGCCGGACGAAAAGCTCGAACCTTCCATATCGGTACGCATCCGCGTGATTTTGTTCTTCAAGACATCGACACCGAGATAGCCGAACAGCACATTGGTCTGTTGTGAAAACACCGAACGCAAGGCCTGGAAGCGTTGCATACCGCGCTCGAAGTGCACTTTCTCTTCAGCGATCTTGTCCAGCATATGCTCGATCACATCGCGATTCTTGCCGCGCAGGGCGGTTAATTCATCGAGCTGTTCTTTCACGCCATCGCGACGGGCATTCAGAATCCCGCGCGTAGCCAAAACCAGATCTTCAACCTCGGTGTGGGTATTGTCGCGGACGATTTCCTGTTTGGAAGGGATCAGGTCTTCAGACAGGGCTGTCTCAAGGCGCACCAGGCGGGCTTTTTCGAGCAGCGGTTCATCGTCATTGATCTTTGCCACCAGGCCTTTTTGGGCGGAAACCGGGAATACCTGCGATGGTTTGATACCAAGCAAATCGGCACTGGTTTTTACCTGGCGATCAATTTCGCCATCGATTTCCGCCTCGCTTTTCAGGCTATCCCATAGGCCATCAATCTTGTTCAATACAACAATGCGGCCACGCTGACCACCTTGCGAGCGGCCGATATGATTGCGCCACACATCGATATCGGTCTTGGTAACACCGGTGTCCGCCGCCAGAATAAATAAAATCGCGTGCGCATTAGGCAATAGATTCAGCGTCAATTCCGGCTCGGTACCGATGGCATTGAGGCCAGGCGTATCGAGAATCACCAAGCCTTGCTTGAGCAAGGGGTGCGGGAAATTGATGATGGCGTGGCGCCAGCACGGGATTTCGATCTTGCCGTCGTGTACCTGCAGCTTGTGATCGGGGTCATTCTCGTCATACAGGCTGTATTTCTTGGCCTCTTCGACACTGACCCATTTTTGCTGGCCCACCTGTTGAAATGCAGCCAGCATGGCATCGCCGGAATCAATATCCAGCGGCACGGAAACCCATTCCTCCGGATAACGCTTGTATTCGGATGTGGTGGTATCGCTGGCCCGGGTTTCGATCGGCAATAGCTGGATGCAGTTGGCGCGCGCCGGATCGTACTGCAGCTCGGTCGGGCACATGGTGGTGCGGCCTGCTGATGAGGGCAGCACGCGTTGCTTGTATTCGGCAAAAAAGATCGCGTTGATCAGCTCGGATTTACCGCGGGAGAATTCGGCCACAAAGGCAATATTGAGCTTATCGTCGCGCAGCTTGTCCAGGAGGTGCTGAATGCGCATATTGGTTTGCGCATCGTTCAGATCCTGCTCCGACAGCCAGCGCTGCAACTCGCCAATACGCTGTATCAAGTTGCCACGCCAAGCGCTATAGGCTTCGAAGTCTGCGACCAGATTATCGTGTGCCACTTGAATTTCCCCTCGCGGATCGCCGCTGCGCCGCTTTTTGAATTTCGAACCAGTTGCGACTGGCTGAGCTGATCAAGAAAAACGCCCGATATTTCAAGGGCAGAATGTCATTAAATAACGATGATCGACATGGCGCAAGCTCGGGCGTCGCCGACGACCGGCACTGTGCAGCAGGATCATCGGCAGGCAGGGCAACTCGCCAACCGGAATTTACGACAATAGCATATTTTGTCGCCCGACGGGCCATGCAGCTGGCCGCCAGCCGTCCGCAATACCGCCAGCCCTATACCTGACAATACGGGCACCAGAAGGTGGAACGCTGGCCGTGGCGGGTGCAGGCAATCAGGCTGCCGCACTGGTGGCAAGGTGCTTGGTCACGCCCATACACATTGTATTGCTGCTGAAAATAGCCCGGCGCGCCATCGGCCTGATGAAAGTCGCGCAAGGTGCTGCCACCGGCCACAATCGCATCGCGAAGGGTTTGCCGGATTGCCTCGCACAGCCGGGCACACTCGTCACGGCCAAGGCTGCCCGCCGGCCGCCCCGGCAAGATGCGCGCACGAAACAGCGCTTCGCTTGCATAGATATTGCCCACCCCGACGACAACCCGGCTATCCATGATGGCCAGCTTGATGGCGGCAGAGCGCCCGGACAATGCCTGTTGCAGGCTCTCGGCAGAAAACGCATCCGACAGGGGCTCCGGCCCCAGATCGGCCAGCAGCGGATGCGCTTCAACCGGCGCCGGCTGCCACAGCAGGCAACCAAACCGGCGCGGATCGCGAAAACGGAGAACTTTGTGCTGCTGCCCCGCTTCAAACAGCAGATCGATATGGTCGTGTTTTTCCGCAGGCGTAGCCGGTTCGACAAAGCGCAAGCTTCCCGACATGCCGAGATGGATGATCACACTGCCGGCATCTGCATTCAGCAGCAGGTATTTGGCCCGCCTCGATACCGATTCGATGCGGCGCCCGCAAACCAGCTCGGCAAGATTGGCCGGCACCGGCCAGCGAAACTGCGCATTGCGAACGACAACCTCGCGCAGCACCGCGCCACCGACTATCGGAGCAATGCCCTTGCGGGTCGTTTCAACCTCAGGAAGTTCTGGCATGGCGATAAAAGTTCGTCAATATGAATAAATCGCGCACTAAATCCGTTTGCGACAGTTGTGGTAACACTTCGCCGGACTTTACCATGCTTGCCAGCGCCGCCTTGGCGGCAAAGGAAACCATCATGTCATACCGTCATCTTGCGCTGAAGCTCACCGGATTCGCCCTGCTCGCCCTACAACTGGGCGCCTGTGCCAGCTTGCCGGCCGCGCCTGCCACCAAGGTCGCAGCGGCAGGCGAGCCGGCGAAGGAAGCGGCACCACCAGAAGCTGCGGTAAACCTCGAAGATGAAGGGCAATATCCGAAGCAGGCGCTGACCCGTGAATTGCTGTTCGGCATGCTGCTCGGTGATATCGCCGCCAGCCAGGGTAACCGCCAGCTTGGCGCCGAAGCGTGGTTGCAACTGGCGCAACGAACCCATGATGCCCGTGCCGCCAAGCGTGCGCTGGAAATCGGCCTGTCTGCCGGCCGCCTCGACATTGCCCTGGGCGCTACGCGTTTGTGGCGTGAATACGAACCAGAGGCGATGACCGCACGCCACGCCATGCTGACCTTGCTGGCACGCAGCAATCAGTTGGCCGAAGTCGAGACCGAGTTGCAAAGCTGGCTGGCCGCCAGCCCCAAGGACGCCCCGGCTGTGCTGCTGCAGATCCATACCCTGTGGCCAAACGATGCCGACAAGAATGCCCTGCTGGAACTGACCAAGCGCATCAGCGCACGCTACCCACAGCTGCCCGAGGCACAAATGGCGATTGCCCTGGCCGAGCGTGACGCCGGCCATGCCGAGGAGGGCGAGGCCGCCGCAGACCGGGCGATTGCGGTGCGCAAGGACTGGGAGGCGGCGATCCTGTTCCGTAGCGGACTGACCCAGCAGCGCTCGACCGAGGCCGCCATCGACTATCTACGCCAGGCCAGCAAACAAGCCCCGGCCTCCATCGATATCAAACTGTCGCTGGCGCGCCTGCTCAATGAAGCCGGTCGCTTTGCCGATGCGCAGCTGCAATACCACCAGCTTGGCGCCATGCAGCCGGACGAGGTGGAGTTCCCGGTCGGCGAGGCCTTGGCGTCACTGAAGCTGCGTGACTATGCCGGCGCACAGGGCGCACTGGAACGCGCACTGAAGCTAAGCCCGAAGCGGCCAGCCGCGCTGCGCTACTACCTGGCGGTAACCATGGAAGAGCAGTCCCGCCTGGAAAAAGCACGCGAACTCTACCGCAGTGTCGATGACCCCGAATACCAGACCCAGACCGCCATGCGGCTTGCCCATATCGAAGCCAAGCTGGGCCAGCGCGACGCCGCACTCTCTGAATTGAGCAAGCTGCCCAATGTAGAGACCAGCGACCAGATCGCCCGCCTGCAAGTCGAGGCACAGATCTGGCGCGA
The DNA here is from genome assembly GCF_041904975.1 of Chitinimonas sp. Classification (NCBI taxonomy): domain Bacteria; kingdom Pseudomonadati; phylum Pseudomonadota; class Betaproteobacteria; order Neisseriales; family Chitinibacteraceae; genus Chitinimonas; species Chitinimonas sp. The sequence continues at coordinate 12,595 of NZ_JAYRLZ010000056.1, forward strand.
GCTGAAGGACCTGGACCGCGCCCGTGCCGTGCTCGATCAGGGCCTGCAAACCCATAAGGACAACGCCGACCTGCTGTACGACCGCTCGCTGATCTTTGACCTGCTGGGCGATGTATCCGGTGCCGAGTCCGATCTGCGCCGCTATCTGGCGCTGAATCCGGACAGCCCACTGGCCCTCAATGCACTGGGCTACACCCTGGCCAACCGCACCTCGCGGCTCGATGAGGCGGAAGAGCTGATCCGCCGCGCCCTTGAGAAAGAACCCAAAAACCCGGTGATCATGGATAGCCTCGGCTGGGTACTGGTCAAGCAAGGCAAGTTTGCCGATGCCACCAAGCTGCTCGGCCAGGCGTTTTCAGCCATGCCCGACGCGGAAATTGCCGCCCACTATGGCGAAGCCTTGTGGCGCAACGGTAACCAGGAGGCCGCCAAGAAAGTCTGGGCGGAAGGCCGCAAGATCGACCCCAAACATGATGTACTGGCCGAAACCATGCACCGACTGACCGGCCAATGAGGCGCCTGCTGCTAGGCATGTATTCAGCCGGCCTGCTGGCTGGCTGCTCCTCGGTTCAAGCCCCCGTCGCCAAGTCTGAATTGCCCGCAAAATACGCCGTCAGCGGCCGCGTCGCCGTGCAAGCCCACGGCAAGGGCTATCCGGCGGCGCGCTTCGAGTGGAAACACGACAACACTGCCGAGCAGGTCGACCTGAGTAATCCGCTGGGCCAAGTCGTGGCCCGGCTGGAGCTATCAAGTAACGCGGCGCGTTACACCGACAGCAACGGCCAGCTGCACGAAGCCGCCGATATCGAAACCCTGACCGAGCGCGCCCTGGGCTGGCGACTCCCTGCCGAAGGCCTGCGCTACTGGCTGCTCGGCCTGGCCGCGCCAGGACGAGAAGCGCACTGGTCGCGCAGCGAAACCGGCAAGGTCCTGGAACAAGATGGCTGGCAGATTCGCTACAAAGGCCTGGATGGCAGCATGCCAGACGGTCTTACCCTTAGCCGCCCCGAACTGGAAATCCGCATCCTGCTGTCCGACTGGCAGCTAGCCTACGCACAACCATGACCTTTCACCGCTTTTTTGCCCCAGCCAAGATCAATCTGTTCCTGCATGTCACCGGCCGGCGAGCCGATGGCTACCATCTCTTACAGACTGCCTTCCGTCTGCTCGATTACGGTGACGATATCGATATCGCCATCAACCAAAGCGGCGAGATCACCCACGCCAACCCCTTGCCCGGCGTGCCGGTGGAAAGCGATCTGGTGATCCGCGCCGCCCGCCTGTTGCAAGCCGAATCCGGCACCGCCCTTGGCGGCGGCAGCTCCGACGCCGCCACCGTACTGATGGCGCTGAACCATCTGTGGGGCTTGTCGTTCACTCGCGAACAATTGCAGGCGCTAGGCTTGCGCCTGGGAGCCGATGTTCCGTTCTTCATTTTTGGCCGCGATGCGTTTGCCGAGGGTGTGGGCGAACAACTACAGGCGCTGGCACTGCCCGAGCAATGCTATCTGGTACTGATTCCGCCCGTTTCGGTGCCCACTGCCGAGATTTTTTCGTCGCCGGGCTTGACACGAAACAGCAAGCCCATAATAATGGCCGCCTTTCCAAGCAGCCAAGTCCGAAACGACCTGGAAGCAGTCGCCAAGGAAAAGTATCCGATCATTGCAGATCACCTCGATTGGCTAAGCCAATTCGGTAAAGCAATGATGACTGGATCAGGCGCTTGTGTATTTGCTGCATTCAATACACGAAAACAAGCTGAATCTGTAATGAAGCAAAAGCCTGCCGATATGCAGGGTTTCATTGCAAACAGCATGAAGCAGCACCCTTTGTTTGGTTTATTGGATTAGTTGTTTTATCCGGTAAATATGTAGGGGAGTCGCCAAGTGGTAAGGCATCGGATTTTGATTCCGACATTCGTAGGTTCGATCCCTACCTCCCCTGCCAGTAATTGCAATGCGTATGGGCGGCAAGCCAATGCGCTTACCTAACGCAAAAAGAAATCAGAAAGCGTGTAATGACGATTACACGCTTTCTTTTTTTGTCAAGGATCCGAGCATGGCCTACGAGAGCTTGATGGTATTCACCGGCAACGCCAACCCGCAGCTTGCGGATGCGGTTGCCAAACACCTCGACATTACCGTTGGCCGTGCCACTGTCGGTCGCTTCAGCGATGGCGAAGCCACCGTCGAGCTGCTGGAAAACGTGCGAGGCCGCGATGTGTTCGTGCTGCAGTCCACCTGTGCACCGACCAACGATAACCTGATGGAAGTGCTGTTGATGGTAGACGCGCTCAAGCGCGCCTCGGCCGGCCGGATCACCGCCGCCATGCCTTACTTCGGCTACGCCCGCCAGGACCGCCGCCCACGCTCGGCCCGCGTGCCGATCTCGGCCAAGGTGGTTGCCAATATGCTGACTGCCGCTGGCGTCGACCGCCTGCTGACGGTTGACCTGCATGCCGACCAGATCCAGGGCTTCTTCGACATTCCGGTGGACAATATCTATGCCACACCGGTACTGCTCGACGATGTCCGTACCAAGAATTACGAAGACCTGATGGTGGTATCGCCCGACGTCGGTGGCGTGCTGCGCGCCCGCGCCATGGCCAAGCAGCTCAATACCGAGCTGGCCATCATCGACAAGCGTCGTCCCAAGGCCAATGTGGCTGAAGTGATGCACATCATCGGTGATGTGGAAGGCCGTACCTGCCTGATCATGGACGATATGGTCGATACCGCCAACACCCTGTGCAAGGCCGCCGAAGCGCTGAAAAAGCACGGTGCCAAGCGGGTTCTGGCCTACTCCACCCACCCGGTGCTGTCCGGCCCGGCGGTGGATCGCATCGGCCAATCCGAGCTGGACGAGCTGGTGATTACCGACACCATTCCGCTCAGCGAAGCCGCCAAGAAGTCCGACCGCATCCGCGTGGTCAGCCTGGCGCCGCTGCTGGCTGAGACCTTGCGTCGCATCAACAACGAAGAGTCGGTTTCCACCCTGTTCGTTGATTGATTTTTCGGGCTCGCCGCAGGCGGGCCCTTTCGCCGTACTGCCTGGTCGCGGGCCGTACGTTTTTTGTTGTTGAGGAGTTTGAACATGACTATCGAAGTTATCGCCAGCAAGCGCGTCGAACAGGGCACCGGAGCGAGCCGCCGCCTGCGTCGCGCCGGCCAGGTCCCTGGTATCGTTTACGGTTTCGGCATCGAGCCGGAAGCCGTTACCCTGAACCACAACGACCTGTACCACGCCATGCAGCACGAAGCCTTCCACGCTTCGATCCTGAACCTGAACATCGACGGCAAGACCCAGCCGGTTCTGCTGCGTGACGCGCACTACCACCCATGGAAGCAACAAGTCATGCACGTTGACTTCCAGCGCGTGAATCCGAACGAAAAGATCCACATCAAGGTGCCGCTGCACTTCATCAACGCCGACATCGCCCCTGGCGTGAAGCTCGGCGGCGGTATCGTGTCGCACGTGATGACCGAAGCCGACATCGAATGTCTGCCAGGCAAGCTGCCCGAGTTCATCGAAGTGGATCTGGCCAAGCTGGACGCCGGCCACTCGCTGCACCTCGACGCGATCAAGCTGCCGGAAGGCGTTGAATTCGTTGCTCTCAAGCACGGTGACAACGCAACCGTCGCTACCATCCTGGCCGTTCGCGGCGGTGGCGAGGAAACTGCCGCCTAATTGGCTGCGCAGCTCGAAAACGGCTCGCCTTGCATGGTCTTGGCGGGCCGTTTTTACATGCAGGCCCGCCCTGCTTCATTCGCCAAGCTGAATTGATCACCCATCATGAGCACGCCCCCTATCCGCCTGGTTGTCGGCCTGGGTAACCCCGGCCCCGAGTATGTCGATACCCGCCACAACGCCGGCTTCTGGTGGGTGGATGGCCTCGCCCACGATCTGTCGGCCACGCTCAAGCCGGAAAGCAAGTTTCATGGCCTCGCCGCCCGCAGCCTGCGCGACGGCAGCGAGGTTTGGCTATTGCAGCCCACCACCTTCATGAATCGCTCCGGCCAGGCCGTGGCCGCGCTGGCACGCTTTTACAAGATCCTGCCCAATGAGATCCTGGTGGTGCACGACGAGCTCGATCTCTTGCCCGGCGAAGCCAAGCTCAAGCAAGGCGGCGGCCATGCCGGCCATAACGGCCTGAAAGACATCCAGGCCATGCTCGGCTCGGCCGACTTCTGGCGCCTGCGCCTCGGCGTCGGCCACCCGCGCACCCTGGGCTTGAACCAGCCAGTGGCGGACTTCGTGCTGCACCGGCCGCGCAAGGACGAGCAGCCATTGATCGAGGACGCGATCGACCGCAGCCTCGCCGCCTGGAAATGGCTGTCCAGCGGCGATATGGTGAAGGCCACCATGACGGTGAACACCAAGCCCAAGCCACCACGACAGGCGCCCTGATCCCATGGCCCGATTGCCATGCCGGCACAACTTGGCAAGCATGCCGAACATCAACCACACTGACGCCCATCATCCGCGCCGCGCCCAGCGCGCGCTTACATCAAGGAATATCCCATGAGTCTGAAATGCGGCATTGTCGGCCTGCCCAATGTTGGCAAGTCCACCCTGTTCAACGCACTCACCAAGGCCGGCATCGCGGCGGAAAACTACCCGTTCTGCACCATCGAACCCAATGTCGGCATCGTTGAAGTGCCCGATCCGCGTCTGGCCGAGCTGTCCAAGATCGTCAACCCGCAAAAAATCCAGCCCGCCATTGTCGAATTTGTCGATATCGCCGGCCTGGTAGCCGGCGCCAGCAAGGGCGAGGGCCTGGGTAACCAGTTCCTCGCCAATATCCGCGAAACCGATGCCATCGTGAACGTGGTGCGCTGCTTCGACGATGAAAACGTGGTGCACGTGGCCGGCCGGGTTGATCCGCTTGCCGATATCGAAGTGATCGTCACCGAGCTGGCCCTGGCCGATATGGCCAGCGTGGAAAAAGCCATCCAGCGCGAAGGCAAGAAGGCCAAGTCCGGCGACAAGGACGCGCAAAAGCTGGTGGCACTGTGCGAATCGCTGCTGCCCCACCTCAACGAAGGCAAGCCGGCACGCACCCTCAAGCTCAGCGACGACGACAAGGCCCTGCTCAAGCCGCTTTGCCTGCTCACCATCAAGCCGGCCATGTATGTCGGCAATGTGCTGGAAGACGGCTTCGAGAACAATCCGCACCTCGACCGCCTGCGCGCCCACGCCGCCGCCGAGGGCGCCCCGGTGGTGGCCCTGTGCGCCAAGATCGAAATGGAATTGTCCGATCTGGACGACGCCGACAAGCAGGCCTTCCTCGACGACCTCGGCATTGCCGAGCCCGGCCTGAACCTGCTGATCCGCGCCGGTTATGACCTGCTGGGCCTGCAAACCTACTTCACCGCCGGCGTGAAGGAAGTACGCGCCTGGACCATCCACAAGGGCGACACCGCCCCGCAGGCCGCCGGCGTGATCCACACCGACTTCGAACGCGGCTTTATCCGCGCCCAAACCATCGCCTTTGAAGACTTTATCGCCTACAAGGGCGAACAAGGCGCCAAGGAAGCCGGCAAGATGCGCGCCGAAGGCAAGGAATATGTGGTCAAGGATGGCGACGTGCTGAACTTCCTGTTCAACGTCTAAGCAACAAGTACCGCCCGAAGCCAGATAAAGCAAAGCCCCGCAACTGCGGGGCTTTGTCATGAAAGCGGCCCAAGGTTGGCACAGCGCTTGACCCTGGAGCAAGGTCGAAGGATTAAGCTCGGTGTTTTGAATGAGGACGAATCGATGCTCCGCCAACTATTACGCCTTGTTGTTGCCAGCCTGGCCGCCCATGTCTTGGCAGCTGAGCCCGGTGCCTTGCCCGAGGTGGGGTTTGCCGTTATCAAGACCTCGCAGGTTGCGGTCCGCCAGGCGCTTCTGGTGCCGGGGGGTGAGCTGGGTAAGCGGCTCAATTCCAACTTTTCCGCCTTTCTGATCAAGCACCGTAACGACTACCTGCTGTTCGACACTGGCCTCGGCAAGCAGATCGATACGCAGTACCGCGACAGCATGCCCCTGTGGTGGCGACCGTTTTTCAGCTATGAGCAGCCGGTGATCAGTGCGCGCGAGCAGCTCGATGCGGCCGGCATGCCGCCGCCGAAGCGGGTGATTCTCAGCCATAGCCATTGGGACCACGCAAGCGGCGTGCCGGACTTTCCCGAGGCGCAGATTGCCGTAGCCGAAGCCGAACAGGTGCGCCTGCGCGATCCAAGCACCGGCCCCGGCGGCACCTGGGCAGCGCAAGTCGGTGCCACTGCCATACAGTGGGAAGCCCTGAACTTTCAGCCCGTCCCGTATCGGGGCTACCCGGAAAGCCTGGATATTTACCAGGATGGCTCTGTCGTGCTGGTGCCGATGCCGGGCCACACCCCCGGCTCGGTGGGGCTGTTTGTAAGCACCGATAGCGCAAAGGTGTATTTCCTTATTGGCGATGTGGCCTGGACGGTTGCGGCGCTCAAACAGGGCCAGCCCAAGTTCTGGGTGGCAAGCAAGCTGGTGGATGGCGATGCGAAGCAAACGCAGTCGGCACTGGAAAAAGTGCAGGCACTGATGCAGGCCGACCCAGCCTTGCAAGTGGTGC
>NZ_JAYRLZ010000369.1:0-3359 GCF_041904975.1 Chitinimonas sp.
CTTGGGCAGATTTTACCTGAATCCGTGCCCGTAAAACTACGCGCCACGCTATCGAGTCAAATTGCCTAATTTTTGCAGGTTGCCTCGGTTATTTTCTCTGCTGACCATGCGAATAGCGTTTTTCTGACCGCTTTTTCCTCTCACATTTAGCCTTCATGAGCCGCTGCTATGTCATTTTCTGTCTCCCGGACGAGCCCACGCCTTCCGCGGTTGCGGAATCTGGTCGTTGGTCGTTGTTGCGCCGCCGAGTTCTCATGGTGAGGCAGCTCGCAGCAGACGTTCCTGCAAGGCGATGAACACCTTCGCGTGGGCTGCTACGCCACGCCCGAAGTCGAGCACCAGACGACGGGCATGGGCGCTAAACTTGGCTGCCCGATACATGATTTCCTGCAACACAGTCTTCAACCGCCGGCGTTTGGCCGGGTGCCGGATCGGGGTAATCTCACCGGTCAGGCCCAACTGACCCAGTAGGCGCAAGCAGTTATACGCAAACGAGGCCAGATGCACGATTGCGTCGTTGGTATCGAACTTGCCCGACGGCAATCGCTCCAGATCCATGTCGGTCTTGATTTCGGAATGGAACTGCTCGTGGGTACCGTGGTGCTTGTACAACTCGATGATCTCCGCCTCCGGTTCGCCCAGGCTGGTCCACCAGCCTTGCAGTTCGATCTCGGGCACCAGCAGGCGCTGTCCCTTTTTGTCGATCGTGCGTTCAGTCACTTGCACGACCAGCCGGAAGGTCCGCCGGATCTTCTTCCAGGCACGTTCGATATCGACCGAAATCTGTCCCACACGCTTGCCTGGACGTGTCTGGACAAACCGCGCCGCCGCCTCGACCCGTTGGACCCAGGCCGCCTTATCCTGCTTTCTCGGGTTCCATTTGGTGATGAAATCAAAGGAACGCCCCTGGCCTGCCCAACGATCCTGTTCTTCGGCCTGCATGAACAGCAAGTGCGCCCCGTCGAAACCACTATCCATGCGTAGCAGCACTTTGGCATCGGCTGGACAGCGCCGGGCCACCAGGCGATCAATCCGCGGAAAAACCCGTTCCAGAAAATAGTCCGTCTCGAAGGCCGAATGTTGCTTGCCAGCCCGCAACTCAAACCCAATATTCCAGCCTTCGTTGCCCAGATAGGCGGCAATCGGCGTATAGCCATCAATCCCTTGATAGGTCCGGCTGACTTCCTCTTTCTTGGTCGCCGAGTTGTCCATCACGAACGTATCAATGTCGCAACAGGTAAAGCCCTTGTGAGCGGTGATCGGTGCTTCGGTACGCTCAAGCAGGCGCAATGACAGCTCGTCGGTATGCTCCCGCAATTCAGCCCCTATGGCGTCCAGCCGCTGACGCATCCACACGCTACTCGGAATCTTCGACAGTCCTAGCGCTTCCATGAAAAACCGATCACCCCGCAGTGGCTCGATCGCTTCAAAATCACTCTTGCCCAAACTGAGCAAACCCACCATCGACTTGACGATGTCTGAGGTCTTCATTCCCTGCAATACCGGTAGCCGGGCATCCATCACCGTCTGCACTTGCGCCGCTTGGCAGCACTGGCCGATCAGCGCCAGCCCTGCATGCGAGGTCAGATTCAGCTTGGTAGATTGTTTCACTTCAAAGCGCGGCATGATCGAATGGGTGAATATATTGAATGCTTTATTATACATTACAATCAATTAGTTATTGATTGTTTATGATATTTGCGCACGGATTCAGGTATACTTTTCGCTTGAAAAGAATTCCTAATGAATTATGAGTGCAATTGCCGACAAGCTGCAAGCTGTACGCCAGCGCATCATAGCGGCGGCGCGTGCTGCCGGCCGTGCGCCTGAAAGCGTGCGCCTTCTTGCGGTCAGTAAAACCAAGCCGCTGGCGGCGATTGAAGCCGCCATCCGTGCCGGGCAAACCGACTTTGCTGAAAACTACGTCCAGGAAGGAGTGGAGAAATGCCTCGCGCTCAAATCCAATGGCATTTTAACGTGGCATTTCATTGGCCCGCTGCAAAGTAATAAAACCCGCCTGGTCGCCGAACATTTTTCCTGGGTCCATAGCGTCGATCGCCTGCGCCTGGCGCAGCGTCTGTCCGAACAACGCCCGGAGCAGTGTGCGCCGCTCAATGTCTGTGTGCAGGTCAATATTTCTGACGAAAAGAGTAAAAGTGGCTGTGCCCCGGCGGAAGCCTGTGCCCTGTGTCAGGCTATCGCGGCCTTGCCCGGATTACGCTTGCGCGGCCTGATGGCCATTCCGGCGCCGACTACCGATGTGGCGGCACAGCGGGCGGCATTTCGCAGCCTGCGCCAGTTGGCGCAAAGTATTTCGCAACATGCATCCCTGCCGCTTGATACCCTGTCGATGGGCATGAGCGATGATCTCGAAGCAGCGATTGCCGAAGGCGCGACCATGGTCCGCGTCGGCAGCGCAATTTTTGGTGAAAGAAGCTACGCATGAACATTCTCTTCCTTGGCGGCGGCAATATGGCCTATGCCCTGATCGGCGGCATGCTCGACAAAGGCATTGCCGCCAGCGAAATTCAGGTGATCGACCCGGGCAGCGAAGCGCGCGCCCGCCTGCATCAGGCCTACGGGGTGGTGAGTTATGCCCAGGCTGCAGACGCACCGGCCGCGCCGGATGTGCTGCTCCTGGCCGTCAAGCCGCAGCAGATGCGGGAAGCTGTGGCGCCCTGGCAGGGGCGTCTGGGTAACGCGCTGGTCATCAGCATCGCTGCCGGCCTGGATTTGGCGACACTGGCGCGCTGGCTGGGGGGGCATCAGCGGCTGGTGCGGGCCATGCCGAATACGCCGGCGCTGGTCGGTGCAGGGATGACCGGCTGCTGCGCCACGGCAGCTGTGGATGAGGCCGGGCGCGAACTGGCTGACAAGCTGTTGCAATGTGTTGGCGCGACGGTGTGGGTTGAGCGTGAGGCGCAGATGGATGCCGTAACGGCCATCTCCGGCAGCGGCCCGGCCTACGTATTTCTGTTCATCGAAGCCCTGCAGCAGGCTGCGCTGGAGCTCGGTTTGTCGGCCGAGCAGGGACGCCAGCTGGCGGTGGCGACGGTACAGGGTGCCGGAGCGCTGGCGGCGACAAGCACGGAGGACGTGTCGGTGCTGCGCGAGCGGGTGACTTCGAAAGGCGGCACGACGGCGGCGGCACTGGAGGTGATGCAGGCGCAGGCGGTGCCGGCGGGCATTGTGGCCGGCTGTCACGCGGCGGCGGCACGTGGGGCCGAGCTGGGTCGTTTGCTGGGGGCGGAGTGATGCAGGCGCTATTCTTCTTGCTCAATGCGATCGCAGGTTTTTTCGCTTTTCTCTTCCTGCTGCGCTTTCTCATGCAGTGGCTGCGGGTGTCGTTTTCCGGGCAG